>NZ_AP019779.1:1899375-2217500 GCF_019669925.1 Methanobrevibacter arboriphilus | reverse complement strand
CCAACAAAAAAAATTGCAAAAAACAAAACAACAACAACACAAACACAAACACAACAAAAAACAAAACAACAAAATAATAAAAATAAAAAAGAAATATTGAGTATTGAACTTATTTAACTTCTTCATATATTCTTTCAGGCAATAAAAGAATTGCACCAATTAAAAAACATACAGCTCCTAAAAAGGTACCCATATTAACTAAAAAACTATTAAGATCTAATCCAGTGCTTGGAATAATAATAGCACCAATTGCAGATATTCCAAAAAATATAGAACCTAACATATTAACTCCTGAAATATTCCATGAAAAGCTACTAAGATCCCATGAAAAAAGTCCATGGGAAACTTCTATCCAAGCTAAAAAACTTGCAATTAAAAAACAAATCGATCCATACATATCAGGAATCCATACTAAACCGATTAATTGATGTATGGATAAATTATTAAAAATAGCATAGAATGTAGTTAAATTAAAAAATAATGTTCCAATAAATTGAACTACAACAGACCACCAGCTAATCCTTTTTGGCATGAAAACAAGAAATTTAATTTTGCTTTTTCTCTTTGACAAATTTTTAGAACTGTTAATCTCTTCAAAATATTGTAAAAAAGCAGCACTAGTAAAAAAAATTGAACCTATAAAGTAAGTTAAAGCATCATATGTAGCTCCAACAAATTTTAAATATGCAGGAATAGCTCCAAATGCAAAAAATATGGCCCCTATGGAGAAAAGTATACCAATCCACCACCCAATAGCTCCTGGAGCCCACCAAGTAGATCCAACACTGGTGTCGAATTTAAAATTATGTTTTCGATTATGTCTAGAGTCCCACTGAATTAACTCTCCTTTGGAATTCTTTAGTGTAGCTTTTGTAACAAAGGGTCCTGGACCTTGAGCATTTAAACAAGTCCAAGAATTTGGAAGATAAAAAGGAAGATTTTTACACTTGTCAGTCTTATTTTTATCTTCTATTCTCATTAATAGTCACCATTTAGATATATAATCAATAACATTATATTTAGAACTACAATAATACTTTGATATACAATATAATATTCCACATTATAATAAAACACACATGTCATACTATTATACTAATAAACATTACAATAAGAGACATAATAATACATATTCAATGTTACAGTATATTCAATATTACACGTATATTAATATACATTATAATACATCATATAATAGCTCTTTATATTCAATATTATAATTAGTTATTAAAATATTATTTCTTTTTAATTATTTGAATGTTTATAATATTTAATTATTCACATTAAAAAAAAAACTAATAACAATTAAAAAGCATTGATGAAACAAGAAAAATAAATAAAAAAATTAAAATAATAATATAGTTAAGTGTAGTTAAGTTTATATTATATAACAATTGTTATATTAATTATAATATAAAAATATTTTATAAGAAATAGATTTTCAATAAAAAGAGAGATAAAGATGATAGATTATTTACTACTAAAAGCATTATTACTTACAGAAGGTGTGTATTCAGATAAAAAAAGTTTGGAAGGAGTAGGAACTAAATATAAAGAGCAGAATCATGGTCTTTTTGGTTGGGATTTTGAAAATCACAAGGAAATAAAGCTTCCAGATGATTTTTATCTTCCAGATGGTACCGTAGTTCAATATCGTTTAAATTCATCTTCACAATATAATGTTAAAAAAGTTGATGAAAAATTAATATTATATAAAAATGAAGATTCTATTTGCGAAGTAAGATGGATTGATCGGCCAGAATATTACAATAAAAAAACAACAACTGGAAAAGAAATGGTTAAAATAGGGCAACTTGGAGGAGAAGATTGTTTATTCTTTTGTTTTCAAAACTATTGTTCTAATTTTAAAAATAATAAGCAATGCTCATTTTGCAACCTTGTTCCAACATCAAAAACATATAACTCAGTAATTAGAAAAAAAGAAGCTCGAGAAATAGGAGAAGTCACAGCTGCAGCATTTGACGAAGGTCAAGCAAAGCACATAAATATGACTGGAGGATGCTATATAAGTGGAAAAGAACTTGAAGTAGTTAGTAATATACTATCTGAAATGAGAAGACATACAGGATTAGAAAAAATTCCAGGATTAGTTGCACCAGCACCAGCAAAAGGAAATAATATACAAGAATACTACGATACAGGTATAGAAACACTCAGCTTTAATATGGAAATATGGGATCCAGGATATTATAAAGCAATATGCCCTGGAAAATCTTCAAGCACAAGTCATGAAGAGTTTATAAAATCTATTAAAGAAGCTGTGGAAATTTTTGGAGAAGGAAAAGTTTATGTAGCTATGGTAATGGGATTAGAACCAAAAGAAACATTTTTAGAAGGAATTGACTTTTTATCAAATTTAGGAGTTAATATAATTCCATTTGTATGGGCTCCAAACCCAGGATCAAAGTTAGAAGGACATAGAGCTCCATATGCTAACTGGTATAAAGAAACAATACTTGAAGCTTCTGATATTGTATATGAACATAAAGTTCCATGGGGCTTAGAAAATCACTGCTATAAATGTGATGGAAACTCCCTTTTACATGATGCTTTGAGATTAAAAGGAATTGAATGATAATAATAGTTATAATAAAAATAATTATAGTAATAATGATAATAAGATGATAATAACTTGAATAATAATAATTTTAATAAGTTTTAATAAATTGTGATAAAGGTTGATACTAAAAATAATAGATATAATATAAATAATGCTAAAATTAAGAATTTAAAAATTATGAAGTTAAAGATTAAAAATTTAGAAATTAAGAATTAAAAAAGGAGTAAGAAATTGAAATATAACTTTGATAAGATAGAAAATAGAAAAAATACTTCATGTCTTAAATGGGATATGATGGAAGATATATTTGGTTGTGATGATTTAATTCCAATGTGGGTTGCAGATATGGATTTTCCCTCACCTCAACCAATAGTTGAAGCTATTAAAAAACGTGCCGATCATCCTTTCTTTGGATATACACAAGCTCCTCAAACATTAATAGACACAGTTGTTAAAAGAGTAAAGGATAAGTTTAAATGGAATATAAAACCTGAATGGATTGTGTTTACACCAGGAGTTATATCTGGATTAAATATAGCTCTTAATTCACTTACTCATCCAGGAGACAGAGTTATACTTCAAGAACCATGTTATCATCAATTTTTCCCAGTTGTTAAAAATAGTGGCTGTCAAATAGTAACCAATCCACTTAAATTAGTTGACAAAAAGTATGAAATAGATTTTGAAAATCTAAAAGAAATATTTTCCTATAAACAGGGACATAACCCATACTACAAACCAATAAAAACCATCATATTTTGCAATCCAAATAATCCCACAGGAAGAGTTTGGAGAAAAGAAGAAATAGAAAAACTTGGAAATATAGCTATAGAAAACAATTTAACTGTTATTGCAGATGAAATACATAGTGAAATTCTTCTAAATGGAAATAAACATACTACCTTTGGATCAGTGTCAAAGGAATTTGAAGAAAATTGTATCGTATGTATATCACCAAGTAAAACATTTAATTTATCAGGAATACATATATCTCCAATAATAATACCTAATGAAAAGATTAGAAGAGAATTTATAGCTACAATGAATAGTATGGTTCCTTCACCAGACATATTTGCATATACAGCCCTTGAAGCAGGATTTAAATACGGTGATGATTGGTTAAAACAAGTTTTAGAATATTTAGAAGAGAATTTAAACCTTTTAAAAAATTATTTCAAAGATATTAAAGGTATGACACCAATTATTCCTGAAGGCACTTATTTAGTATGGATAGATTGTAAAGGTCTTGAAATGGACAATGAAACATTGAATGAATTTTTAAAGAAAGAGGCAAAAGTATGTCTTGAAGATGGATCATTATTCGGAACAAATGGAAAAGGTTTTATGAGGATGAATATAGCTATGCCTCGTCCACTTCTAGAAGAAGCATTGAAACGAATAAAAAATGCTGTTTATACATTAAACTTATAACTAACTTAAAAATTAATTATAAAATAATTGTAAAATAATTATAAAGAATTAATATAAAATACATATAGAGTAATAAACAAATAAAATACCTATAAATTATTTATAAATTAATAATAAGCTAATAAAAACCAAATAAAAGAAAAATAAAAAGAATTAAAAAAATATAAGAATAAATACAAAAATTAAAAAAATTAAAATATAGAAAAGTGAAGTAATAAAAAAGTAATTTAATAAAAGATTAAGCACAATAAACAAAAGTAAAAATAATAAAAATATAAATTTTTATTCTTTTTTAGTTGCTATTGCACAAATCCAATTATTACCTTCATCTTTTTTAAATATATTTATATCGACAAAATTAGAATCATTTAAAGCTGATTTAAGATCATTTTCTGAATAAATTTTCATATCCAATAATTCTATATAATCACTCATTTTTTCAAGAATATGTTCTTCACCAGCAGCTTCATTACAAATAAAGATCTTACCATCTTTTTTTAATACCCGATTGACTTCTTTCAAATCTTCAATAAAATCTGGCCAAAAGTAAACTGTTTCAAACCCTGTAACAATATTAAATGTTTCATCTTCAAAAGGAAGCTTTGATACTGATCCTTGAATTATCTCAACTTTTCCTTCTTTTATAGCTGTTTTGTTAAAATGTTCAGATTTTTCAACACTAAGTTCAGAATAATCCAATCCATAAATTTTTCCATTTGGAGTCATTTCACTAAATCTTTTTACATTAACTCCACCACCACAGCCAATATCAAGAATTATATCATTATTTTCAATATCTAAATGACTGATACCCCACCTAGCTAATTTTTCATGAGATTCATTCATTTTTTCAATCATCTGAGAGCCTAATTCTCCCTTAGGTTTACGTGCATTGATTATTAATTTTTTGTCCATAAGTTATACCCACATATATTATTTAATTTTATGCTATTAAAAATATTGTTTTCATTATATAAATTAAATAATCTAGTAAAAAATTAGGATTCTAAATAATAGAAATAATATTTAAAAATAAAAAATAAAAATTAGATAAAACTATACTTCTATTAAAATGTAGATATAGCAAAAAATTTTAATAAATACATTACTAACTACATTTTTAATAATATCATACATTAAAATAAACATATATCATTGATTTATAGTTAATTATTAACAATTACATCTATATCTATATGTCATAAATCATTATATTCCAATAGATTATTTAATTTATTTTACAAATTACTAAGATAAAAATACTAATATAAATGAAAAATAATATAAATATAATAATAAGTATAAATATCATCCTAATAATTTTATTCTAATTCTCTCATATTATAAATCAAACCTATTGCTCTACTTTCAAAAGTTAAAAAGAAAGGCAATAAAAACATAATCGCAATAATAACAAATATTCCAATAATAAAAATAGAAGTAATGTAAAATGCAAAAGTTCCCATAAATTTTATTAAAAATGCAATTGATAACCCTATAAGTGATATTAAAATAAGAAGTGTTCCTAAAATTCCAACTATTAAAACAATACACCCTAAATAGAATTTTACATATCTAAAAAATCCAATAGACTTAATAATTTTTATGAGTTTTTTAATATTAAAAGCACTTTTTAAAGACCCTTCATTAATCATGTTAGGAATAGCCACAATAGAAAATAAATAAAATATTAACCATACTATAATAGTCAATGCTAATATCCCAATATAAGGACCTAAAAGGGAAATATTTGTTGCATCATTAAATATATGATCTCTTTCATGAAATATTAAGAATAAAATTATTCCTGGCAACAAATAAACAAATCTTACTATAGCTACCTTAAGTCCTTGGATAAACATATTACTCCAATTTTTATATTCCGGCAGAGGATCATTACCATTAATAGTCCCTTTAATTCCAATATCTGTTATTCTATAAGAATAACCTGTTACAAAAAATATAGGTATAATAAAAACACTGAAAATCGATAAAACACCTAATTTTAAAATAGATTCAGGATCTTTAAAAGAGTATTCAAAAGAATCCTTAAAAATTTCTAATATCATGAAAAAAACCTTTAATTAAACCATAATTCTATAATACCTCATGAAAAATTATTAAAATAATATAAAAACTTTTCATTAAGGCATTAATAATAAATTATTCTAAGACAAAAACATCCTCAATATGTTTACAACCTAATATTTTAGTTATTTTATAAGCTAAAGCTAATGAAGGATTATATTTCCCATTTTCAAGAGCACTTATAGTTTGTCTACTGACATTTGATTTTTTAGCCAGCTCATCTTGACTCATCCCTAATTCATGCCTAATATATTTTATTTTAGTTTTCATTAACTTAAACAACCCAACATTGCTTTTTAATATATTCTAAAAATATATACTCTAATATAATATTTTATCTAATCATATTATATAATAATATTGATTAAATATCAAATTAAAATATAAAAAAGGATTTTCTACAAAGCAATTTTTTTATATTCTTTTTTTTCTTTTAGAAAGTTTATATCATTAAGATATCTATTTACTATAAAAGTAGCTAATAAACCTCCGAATATTCCGATTAATCCTCCAATAAGAATATCGAATGGATAATGAACACCAATATACACTCTTGAAAAAGAAGCTAATAATGCTATTGGATAAAGAATCCAAGCTAGTTTAAACTGTTTTCCTCTTATTTTTAATGTCCAATTAAGACCAAATGCAGTAGCTAATGCGAATATATTTCCTGAATGTCCTGAAGGAAAAGAATAAGGGTCAAGTTCTATAATTAATAAATTTACATACTTTAAAACTATAAAAGGCCTAGGTTCTTCCACCAGTACTTTCAATGTAAATATTATTATAACTGTAATTATAAAGGCAATTAATCCGATTATAGCTAACCTTCTTAATTTTATATTTTTTTTAAAAACACCAAATATCAGTAATATTATACTTATAGTGAAAACGACTGCGGTACTACCTATATCTGTTATAATTGGCATTAAAAAATTAAAAAAACTATTTTCTAATGTATGATTTATAAAATAAAATAAAAATATATTTATATCAATCAAACTGTTATATATACTCGTAATTATTCAATCAACCCCCTCTCTTTTTTTCTACAACATTTTTACAAATGAAAGTTAACTCTATAGTATAACTATCTATATTTTCTATATTTTCTAAGTAGTTCTTTCAATAAAATTGGTAAAACTGATATTACAATGATGAATACTATTAAAAATGAAAAATTATCCTTAATAATTGGAATATTTCCAAATAAATAACCAATTGAAACAATTAAAGTTATCCAAAGTACACCACCAAAAATATTATATGATAAAAATTTTTTATATGGCATAGATCCAATTCCTGCAACAAAAGGAGCAAATGCTCTAATGATTGGAATAAATCTTGCTAAAATAATTGTTCTAGCACCATATTTTTCATAAAAATCATGGGCTTCCATTAAATGTTTCTTACTAAAAAGTTTAGAATTCTGTTTATTAAATATTTTAGGCCCTATAAATTTCCCAATATGATAATTTAGAGTATCTCCCAATATTGCTGCAAAAGAAAGAATCATAATCACAAAAACCACATTTAAGTGACTTTTTGCAGATAAAGCTCCCACAACAAATAATAAAGAATCACCCGGCAAGAAAGAAACAACTATAGTTCCAGTCTCAGAAAAAATTACCAAAAATAATATTACATAGCTCCACAAACCAAATGAATTAACTATATAAACTAAATATGTATCTAAATTTAAACTTATATGAATAATTTGACTTATAAAATCCATAAACTTCCCCTAAATTCTTTTAAAAAACATTTATTCCTTATATAATCCCAATTAAAACTATTTGTAATATATACATGAAATTAACTATTATTTTATATTAATTTTTAATTTTGAAAATATTTAAAATATGTAAAAAATATATGAAATTTGTAAAATTTATATTACAATTGTAAGATATTTCTTACATAATATATAAAAGTTTTTATTTGAATGAAAAATAAGTTTAAAAAATAAAAATAAAAAAATAGAATTAAGTCAAATATAAAAAAATAATATAAAAATAATATAAAAAAATAAACAAAATAAAAAAAGAACATATTAAAATATTAAATTAATAAAATTAGCTATCAGATTCATTATGGTTATCAAAAAACACCAATTTCAGAATAATAATCATAATAACATATTGGATATAATAATATCAACAGTAATGATTTATTAGGAAAAAATAATCCAGCAAAGAAAAAAATTATAAATATAGTTTAAAAAGTTTCATTTAACTTTCTTTAAAAGAGATACTAAAAAAGTGAAGTTATCCAAATCTATCCATTTTTATATCTAAATCTTCTTCAACAGACTCATAAATTTTATTTAAGTGTTTAAGTAACTGTGAATTTAAAATGATAGATTTATCCTTACTAAAATCAGGATTATTTGAAGCTTGATCTTTAACATTATTAATAGTACTGCAATAATCATCAATCAAATGTCGAATATTTTTAGGCATATAATAAAAATCATGAATATTATGACGAGTTATTTCAAAACTGTAATAAATATTTTTTCTACTTTCAATAACACTATCTGTAGATTTAACAAGAGATTCAGATTCAATATCCTCCAAAGAATCCTTATTTTTAAACAAAAGATCAAATAAATCCAATAAAACTCTTTCTTTATCTTTATATCTTAGCTCGAGCTTTAAATTTTTTTCACTATATCTTAACTGTTCCCTAATAACTTCTTTTTGCTCTTCAAGCTCTTTTTTTAATCTTTCATCTTGGTTAGCAAGTTCAACAGTTAAATTATCAACTTCTGTTTTTAATTGAATTTGCAACCTTTCATCAGCTTTTTCAACCTGTTTTCTTACCATTATATCGTTTCTATAATTTGTATAAATTAAACCCATAAAAGCTAACAATGATGATGAAATTGCTATTGTATCTCCCAATTGAAATCCATAACCATCTAATATAAAAGCTATTATGGATAAAATTAATAATCCACTTATTAAAATATAATAACTTCTATTATTCATAAAATAATATTTATTATAACAAATATTTATTTCTTTATACAAAAAATCTTAAACTAAAAATAAAATTAGTTAAAATAAATAAAAAATAAGTAACTCAAATAATTTTTTAAAAAAATAAAAAATAAAATAAAATAAAAAAATGAAATAAAAATAAAAAAGATAGATGAAAATCTAGAATTAATAAATCTAGAATTAATCTAAAAAATATCTATCTATTTTATATTAACCTTTCTTAAGCTTTTACTGGAATAATAATACTTATTTCCAACAAATTTTCCTATAACACTAGCTTTTCCCTTAAAATTAATTTTTTTAATGTTAAGTATAGCTATACCTTTACGGTTAGTCTTTGCTTTACCAACATACTTATTTTTGATATAGAACTTAACATAGCCTTTAGAAATGTATTTTTTAGCTTTAAGATTAATAAGTTTAATAGCAATCTTTCCTCTCTTCTCAAACTTACCTAAAAATTTAGGTTTAGAAAGTAAGGATTTAGACTTAGAGACCTTAATATTCTTGTTTGAAACAAAACCATTAAGAGTATTATCAGAATTAAATACAGCTTTAATCTTTTTTGTCCCAACAAATTTATTAGCTAAATATTTATAAGTTGCCAGGCCTTTAAAATTTGTCCTAACAGTTTTAACTTTAACATTGTTAACATAAAAGCTCACTAATTTTCCAGATAATGCTTTACCAGTACTATCTTTTAAAACAGCTTTTAGAGTTATGTAATTATTAAAACTACCTTTAACAGAACTCATAGTTAAAATAGCCTTTTTCTTATTAATTTTAATAGTATTAGTGTTACTTTTTGAGGAATTATAGTCTTCAACACCATTGAATGAAGCAAACCAATTTGAATTCATTGTTTTATTGAAAACACGGTAATAGACAGCTAATCCATTAGCATTAGTCTTATTTTGACCAATGTAAACTCCATTAAGATAAAAACGAACAACTTGATTAACAAGTGGATTACCATCTTCATCTGTCAAAACAGCAGAAAATTTAACCTTATTATTAACAAGTCCATCAATTTTTATAATATTAATTTTAGTCTTTTTTGGATCTTCTTTTTCAGCTACTATTATTTCAGCATTTTTAACAGAAACATTATTTTTACCAGCAGTAGTATTATAATTACCAGATAGAGAATAAGATCCTAAATTATCTAAAATTATAGTATAATTAGCTAAACCTTCATTTACTGGAACTAAATAAGTCATTCCATCGAATATAAAGCTAACATCACCACCAGTAATAGGATTACCCATATCATCACAAATTGTGGCATTCAATTTTACAGTAGTTCCATTTAAAACTTTAACAGTCTTGTTTCCTAAGAAAGTTAATATTACATTGTTTATTGATCCATTATTATAGATATAGTTTCCTTTAATATTAGCAGAACAGTTAGTCATTGTATTATTTTTGATATTTAATGTTCCATTGTTATATATTGCTCCACCAATATCTGCATGTTCATTAGTAAATTTTGAATTAACTATATCTAATTTAGAACAATTATTACTGTTGTATACTGTTCCACCAAGCTTTGCAGAATTTTTAGAAAAATTACAATTATTTACTGTAATTATTCCCCAATATGCAGAAGGGAACTCATAATAACCATAATTAAATATAACACCACCATTTTCTCCTGCAATATTAGAAACAAATGAACTATTACTTATATTCATAATTCCAAGGCAGTTTGAAATAGCACCACCATCATTTACTGCAGTATTATTTTCAAACTTAGAATTTGAAATATCTACTTTAGAATATGTATTATAATTATATACTACTCCACCAGCTTTTGCAGAATTCTTTGAAAAGGTACAGTTATCTATTGTGACATTTCCCCAGAATTCAGATGGGAAATTATAATGGCCATAATTAAATATAACTCCACCATTTTCACCTGCAGTATTATTAGTGAATCTAGTATTCTTTATATTCAAAATTCCAAAGTAATTTGAGATAGCTCCACCATTTCCAGTTAGTGCATTATTATTCTCAAATATAGAATTTGTTATGTTTCCATAAGGTACAGAATTATAACCAGCAAAGATAGCACCACCATCAACACCAGCAGTATTATTTATCAATGTACAATTATCGATTACAAACCAATCAATTTCAGTTGTGACATTATCACCAGAATAGATAGTTGTATAAGTGTTAGCTAGTTCAAGAGCTCCTCCGTTAGCTTCAGCAGTGTTATTAATAAATTCTGAATTTTTTAGAACTAAATTTGCAGAATGATCATAAATAGCACCACCAGAGGCAATATAACCAGTATCTTTATCAATAGCTTTATTTCCAATAAATGAACAGTTGATAATATAAGCAGGAGCAATATTTAAGAATATAGCACCTCCACGATTTGCATCATTTTCAATGAATTTACTGTTTGTTATTGTAGTGTTACTTCCTGGATAATTACTACTATCTGCATAAATTGCACCAGCATAAGTATTAGCCCTATTATTAATAAATGTTGAATTATCAATAATTAAACTACCATAGCCACTATTTTGAACAGCACCAGCATAAGCTGAAGTAGCAGAATTGTTTCTGAATATTGAATTTTTGATTATTAAAAGACCCCATGACTGGATAGCACCAGCTTCACCAGCAGTGTTATTTTCAAAAATACAATTATCAATGGTTAGATTTCCACCAAACTGAACATGAATAGCTCCACCATAACCTGCATAATAGCTTGTAGAAGCATTACCATTAGCAAGGATAAGATTGATTAAAGTTAAAGAAGAGCCTTTATCAATATTAAATAACCTTGTAAGATAGTTTCCAGATATAATTACAGGGTTAGATGGATCTAAAGAAGTTATAGTAATAGTTTTATTGATTTCCCAAGGTTCAATTGGCATATATCTATGACCAACATCAACTTCACTAGTAAGGATGTATAAACCACCGACACCTTTAATAATATCATTAAAGTTAGCTGCATCAACAGCTTGCTGTAAAGTTCTATATCCTTTATCACCAATAAACCATTTATAAACAGCTTGTTCAACAATTACATCAAAAATCTGATTATCAATTCTTGCTTGGATTAAACCAGCAGTTTCACCACCAGTAAATGATATATAAGAAGTACCATTTATTAATAAGACATTTGTCCCATTAAATGATCCAGAACCAGAAGTAACATTTAAAACAACAAAATTATCAGGCAAAGGATTTGATAAATTAGTATATGTTGTACCATCAGTGACAGTGTTTAGTTTAACCGTAATATAAGAAATTTCACCAGTATAAACTTTAGTAGTATTAATAGTCATTATCACCCAATAATCAACATCTACACAAGTTGGCTTAGTATTGGTTCCCCACCAATTATAATTAGCAGTTACATTTCCACCATTGTTTTTTATAATAGTATTATTGAGGATAGAGTAACTTATATTTAAATTACCACTATTATTAATAGCTAAATTTGCACCACTTTTCTTGTTATTGATAGTTGAATATGTAATAGATAATTTTCCACTTCTGACAACAATTGCACCATTAGTTGAGTTAGCATTTAGTGTTAGTCCATAAAATGAAACATTTCCAGAAACAATATCAAATATCTGTTCATATCCGTTTCCAGTAATATCATTTCCATTAATTATAACAGTTCCATTAGCTATAATCTCTAAATCACCATTAATAACTAAATTACCCTCATTATAAGTTCCATTTAAAATGATAATCTTATTAGAACCCCCTTGAGCTGTAGCAATTTCAATAGCTTTTGAAATAGAAGCAACAGGTGAATCTTTTGAACCAATATTTGAGTCAGTACCTGTTTTAGATACATAAACAATACCAGAATACTGAGAACCTACAGTGAAATTAAACTTTTTAAAATTACTTGGAATATTAAAGTTTACTGATTCATATCCGACAGTTGAAGCTGTATAAATCATAGATCCATTAGTATTAATTGTAATTGAATCTTGGTCAAATGAACCTAAAGTAGCATTAGCTTTAATTGTAATATATGGCATTATTTCTGAAAGTGTATAATTGTTTACTCCATCAGTATACTTAGTAAAGTCAATGGTGAAATTAATTTTATCTCCAGGATCGGTTTGTCCTGTGGAATTTGAATTGATTAATAAAATAACCCATTTTGTAATATTTACTCCACTGGATACAGTTAAATTTCCTGGTTTACTATTATTTCCCCAGAAATTATAATCAGCCATAGCTTTAATTCCACTTTTTGTATAAATTCCATTTAAACCAGCACTATTTGTAGCAGTATTGTTAATGAAATTACAATAATTTATGGTTAAATTATTGTCCTGAACATTAATAACTCCACTATAAGCTTGAGAACCAGTAGCAGTATTATTTATAAAAGAAGTTCCATTAATTGTAGTTATCATAGTTGTATAAATTACAGCACCATATGAACCTTTATTATTAATAAAACTACAATTATTAATTATTAAATAACGACCAGCATTTCCATTTCCACCACTTACAGAACCAGTATTAATTGAACCAGCATTACCATTACCATTAACAAAAGTTAAACCTTCAAATTTAGCATATTTAACTGAAGATGCAGAAAAATAGAACTGTCTTTTATTATTACCATCAATAATTACATTACCAACACCAATAATAGTAAAATTAGCAGTTACAGTATAATCTTCAACATAATAATGTCCTTCTTCAACAATTATTGTATAATTGCCTCCAAGTGCTGCATTTTGAGTTAATGCTTTTGTTATTGTAGCATAAGGATTATCTTCAGAACCATTACCTGTACTATCACTTCCCCTACTACTAGAAACATAAATAACAGTAGAAGGAGTTATAGTATTAACAACAACAGTTCCATTAAAAATATTGGACCCATAATCAACTGTGTTTGAGCCAGAATATGAACCTGTAATTATATAATTACCAGTTTGATTAAATGTATAATTGTAAGTAGTTATTCCTTCATTTAAAGAAGTAGAATAAGTATTTCCCCCAATTATAAAGTTTACAGTTCCACCAGTAATTGGATTTCCCATATCATCAGTAACAGTAGCATTTAATACAAAACTATCACCTTTTGTAACATTAACAGTCATATTATTTAAAAAAGATAGATTAGTAAATCCTAAGTTACCAGCATTATAATAGATATAATTACCAGTAGGTGCACTACAATTAACCATTGTATTATTATTTAAAATTACATTACTATTTCGAACTACAAGAGCTCCTCCAGTAGAAGTAGCATTATTTGAATCAAAGTTCGAATTTTTAATATTTACAACTGCAGTTGAACCATAAGAGTAGATTGCTCCACCATTTTTTGCTTTATTGAATTTGAAAGTAGAACCCTCAATATTGGTTTTACCACTTCCAGAATAAACTGCCCCTCCATCTTCAGAAGCAGTATTAGATTCAAATATACAATTAGTAATATTTAAAGTTGAATAACTAAATCCATTAATAGCAACAGCAGAACCATATTCTGCATTATTATTTTTAAAATAGCTATTACTAATATTTAAATTTCCTCCCCCTTGATAGATGGCACCACCATAAGTAGAATATCCATCTTTAACATTGTTATTAGCAAAATAACAATTATCAATAGTAGTAGTTCCATCACCTATATAAATAGCTCCTCCACCATCATAGATATAATCATTCTCATTATTTCCATTTATAAAAGTTACATTTATAAAAGTAACTTCAATGTCAGAGTCTATTAAAAAAATTCTTCCATTATTTCCAGCATCTATTATTACACTATCTCTATCTTCTCCAACAATCCTAACCGATTTAGTTATTTCATAACCAGAATCATCATAAACACTATAAGTTCCATTTTTTACAAAAATAGAACCTCCTTTGTCTATTGCTTCTTGGATATTGTTAAATGGATTGTCTATTGATCCATTTCCCCCACTTTGAGCATCAGCAGAAACATAATGATCATAAGTAGTAGGATCTTCTGCAAAGGCTGAAGGCATAGAAATAGCTATAAATAAAAATACTAAAATAATTGTTATATTTTTTATATTATTCATTTTTATATATTTCCCCTTAATTAAATCTCATTTTTACGATATTTAAAAATCTTTTTAATAAATTTTAAAGATTTTATTTTTCCCCTTAATTTTAATATACTCTAATATTCTTATTCCCCATCACATATTCACTCCCTCCCCCAAAGGAGATAATAAATTTATTCAATTAGAATATTCAATTAGAACATCCATTAGAAATGAATAAATTTACAATATGATATGTAATAGTATTCATAAAGCCTCTTATTTTCCTAATAAATTGGCTTTGTAGAAATCCTTTTTTTAGTTGATTTGTATTGATCTGTGTATATTGTAAATTGTGTTTTTAAGTTTGGTTTCTTTGATTGATAGTTTTGTACTTTTACTTTGATTTGTTCCATCAAATAATCTTTTTATTACGCTGAATACACTTTCAACGTTGTTTCTTTTTCTATAAATTTTATTTCGAAAAATTGTAGGGCTATTTAATCTATATTTTCCCTTTTTAGCTCTTTTTTTCAATGGTATTTGGTCAAAAGCTTCAATTTCTTCGTTTATACATTTTCTAATTGGTTCTGTGTCGTACGCTCTGTCTGCTAATATGTAATGAGGTTTATATTTTTTTATTTTTCTAATTGAAGCTATTGCAAATTGTGTATCGTATTTTGGACCTTTTTGTGTTTGATAGTTTAATATTAAACGAGATTTAACATCAATTGCAATATGATTCTTAATGTAGCTTTTTCGCTCTTTTTTGCGTATTTGAGCATAATATTTATCTGCATTATCATTTGTGAACCCACTTCCATCTAAAACAATCATTTCTGGTTTTATATCATTTTCAATCAGGATTAATTGATTTATTTTATTTAAAATTCTTGCAGGTAACCTTTTAAAGAATTTTTGAAGAGTTGTGTAGTGTGGTGCCCTTTTTATATGGAAAAATTTCTTTAAATTATCAGATAAGTCTATTAGAAAGCTTATTTCACGATAAGTTAATTTTAAATAAATTTTCATTGCTAAAATAGTGAATAAAGTAGGTTGTGTGTATAAATGATTAGAAAAATAGTGTGAATACTTATTTATACATTCTTCAGCGTGATTATAAGTGTAAAAAATAAAATTTATAAGTTTATTTTCATTTAAATCAATTTTAAATTGATTTTTAAATCTTTTAATACAGTTTTGAACAGGTTTTTCAAAGTTAAAATCCGAAAGATTTAACTGTCTTGAAATTAAATTATTAAATGGAGAATATGTATTTTTGCGTTTCATATTAATATATATTCTCCTTTTTAATATTTATATCTTTTTAATTAACAAAATTCGAATTAACAAAATTAAATACTTTTTATAAATATTTAAAGAATGAAAAATAGTTTATTTTAAAATTAAAGAATAATATTGAAAAAAAGAAATTTAAAATTTTAAGAAAAATTAGGATTTCTACAAAGCCAATAAATTTTAAAATATTAAAGCTATATGAATAAATATACATATCGATTTATATAAAATATAATATTTATCAGATTAAATATTTAAATCTTATTACTTGAAAATAATAAAAATAATAAAATTAAAAAGATTAAATAAAGAAATATTTAAATACTAAAATTAATTTAAAAGCATTAAAATGAATAATATGAGCATTATAAACCATAAAATTTGAATAGATAATCTAAATGTATAATGCATATCGATAAATTTAAAAACAAATAAAATGTATCCACCATTTATACAAACATAATCCAAAATACATATAAAATAGTTCATATCGACAAGTACAATTATTAATAAAATTTAAATATTAATGAAATTTATAAATCTATTCCCTAAGTTAATGAAAATAGATATAAATCAAAATAATTAAGTAAAAAGCTATTAAAATTAAAAAGCTATTAAAAATATAATAAAAAAGAAATAAGATAAGAAATATGACAAATTAAAAAAAAAAAAAAAAGTAAAAAAGAAAGAAAAATGAAATAATATAAAATAAAATAGAAAAATAAGGCGAGTTAAAAAAATAAAGTAAAAATAAGAAGGATAAAATGAAAATAAGATAAAATAAAGAAATAAAATAAGAAAAAGTAAAAATAAGATAAAAAATAAGATAAAAACAACACAAAAGTAAGATAAAATGAAAATAAGATAAAAAGATAAGAAAAAATAAAATAGAAAATTTAATATAAAAATATGATGATTAACTTTTAATAATCAATAAAAACTTTAAATTCAATATTAGAAAGTTATTTCAGCATATCTACCATATATAGTAGGATTATTTGTGTTCCAATTGTTAACTTTACCTAAGCTATTGCTTGAACTGGTTGTATCTGCAATAACCCACTTTCCATCAATATAAACTTCTGCCCATACATGACCTAATTTTCCACTTTGAGTAAAAATAACTTCACCATTAACATATCTAGAAGCTATTCCACTTGCTCTTAAAAGAGCTATCAATAAGTGAGTTTGATCTACACAGTTTCCAGATTTTGCATTTAAGGTTCCTACAGCTCCTTTTAGTGTATTATAGTAGAATGAGTAAGAAATTTTGTCTCTCACATAGTTGAATATTGCTGTTGCTTTAGCTAAATCTGTTGTCAATCCAGCTGTTAATTGGCTAGCTAATGACTTTATATTCGCATTATTTACTTGACAATTTGTTGTAGCTTTTAAGTAAATAGCTAAACTACTATTTGTACTAGAATTACCACCACTAGAAGAATCATTACCACTAGAACTAGATCCACCATTAAGGGTACTAGGATTAGAAGTATTTATGGTAAGAGTGTTTGGCATTACTCCATTAACATTTAGATAATTCAATACTTTAGAAAGCTCATATACTAAAGATTGGAACTGTATGTTTCCAAGTGTTGAACTTGCATAGTTTGGAGCTTGTCCATTAGCTGCTATATAATTTGATACTCTTAATGCAATGTCTGTGTAATTTGCTTTATTAATTGTTCCTGCAACCTTAGCTCCACTTGGATTTGAAGGAGAAGCAACAGTAATAGGGCTTATTCCACTTGTTAATCCTTTATTTATATTTACAATAGCTTTAGATAAAAGATATAAAAAGCTTGACATTGAATATTGAGTAGTACCAATTGTTACATAATTTGGTAATACTCCATTAATATCAACATAAGCTTTAACTCTTGATGCAGCATCAATTATACTATTTAAACTTATAGTTCCAGAAGAATTAGTAGAATTTCCAAAGTTATAAGAATCAACAGTAGATATTAATTTATTCACTAAATTAGAAGTAACAGATGCACTTTCATACATATAAGTTTCATATAATATAGTAGGTATTCCAGCTTGTACAAGAGGATTGGTTAAAAATGGAGGACTGGTCTGTGAAGGAGGATAATAATAGGTAAGTTCTGGTATTTTACTTATTATTGAATCAGCTATTATTTTTGAAGCAGTGTGATTTAAAGGAGCAAAAATAAAGTTAGTTTCCTCATATGAACCACCAGTTGTTCCTTGATTAGAATGAACATCAATCACTAAATTATAATTATTGCTTATAATATGAGGAAGTACAAATTCCTCTGCAAGTAATTGCCCATTCATTCTACCTTCACTATAATCACTTGGGTCTTTTGTAACATTTATTCTATAAATATAATAACAATACTTCAAATTACTTTTTGAAATTATTGCATTATACAATGCATTATGTACAGCAGACTCAAGAGGATGTAAACCAATAACATAAGCTATTTTTATCTTTGAAGAAGTATTACCAAATGCACCGATTAATTCAACAGTTCCTTTATTATTAGATCCTAAAATTTTAGTAGATAATCCATTAGTACTATTAGTACCATTAGAATTAGTATTATTAGTATTATTATTAGAATTACTTGAACTAGTATAAACAGGTAAATACTTATTCATTGAATGAGAACTAGCTACTTTTATAGTTAAAGTAGTTGGAATCGCTTTATTAACACCGATATAGCTTCCTACACAAGCTAAACCATATAAAGCAGTTTGATATTGTATATTTCCAACACCATAACTTGAACTTAAACAGTTAGGAGCTTTATTATACGTATTTATATATTTTACAAATCTTTTCGCCATATCATTATATTGAGATTTTGTAAAAGTTTTACTGATAGTAGCTCCACTAGGAGATGATGGATTTTTAACATCATATTTAACAGCTATAGCACTAGTTGATCCTGACAACCTTGTGTTTATAGCTTTTGATAGTAAGTATAAAAATTCTGGCATTGAGTATTTATATCCAGAAATTGTAACATAATTCGGTAATTTTCCATTTGAATTAACATAATTTTTAATACTTGTAGATGCAGACCATATGAGACTTTGAGAAATAGTTGTTTGTTTAGAGCCGCCACTAGCAACTAATGTTTTATTAGTTTGAGTTCTTTCATACTTTGGTAAATTTTTATTTAATGTAATTGATTTAGGAATATTCAAACTAATCTTTGGTGTTAAAATACCTCCATAAGATGTGCCATAAACTATTGTATTAAGCAGATATATTGCTGTTTGATATTGCATCTTACCAAGCTTTGTATTAACATAATTTGGAGCTTTATTATACTGTTTAATATATTTAACTATATTTTTAGCATAAGCATAATACTGAGCTTTTGTTAAACTACCTTTAATCGTAGCTCCAGTAGGACTACTTGGATTTTTTATATTATATTTTATAGCTACTTGAGTTGTTTTTTTATTATACTTATAATAAATAGTCATTCCAAGTAAGTACATATACTCTGGCATCGAAAACTTAACATTAGAAATAGTAATATAATTAGGTAGTTTATTATATCTACTTATATAATTATTAATAGTTTTAGAAGCCTGTAAGATTTGACTTTGACTTAATTTAGTAAGCTCACCAGCAGCTTTAATAGTTGTATTTGTTTTTGTGTTAACACTATTAGTATTGACATTATTACTAGTATTATTACTGTTAATATTATTACTATTACTATCACTAATATTATTAATAGTATTATTTGATTTAGAATCATTATTATTAGCATTGTTACTATTATTACTAGCTATATTACTATCCTCACTATAACTACTAATATCATTAAAATTAGAATTATCAGAATATACACTAACAGTATCTTGACCATTATCTTCAATATTGGTACTCGTACTTGAATCCTCTGCAAAACTTGAACTTAAACTAATGAAAAATATACATAACAATGAGATAATTATTATTGTTTTACTAAGATTAATCTTTCCACCCCTTAACAAAATAAAATTTTAAAACATATCTCTTTTACATGTGAATAATATCTGAAAAATATCTAAAAAATTATTATAAAAATATATTAACCCAGTTAATATGAAATTATAGTATAATGCAAATTAATAGATATAATACAATAATGGATATAATACAGAATTAATAGAATAACTATATTATATTAGCAGAATATAATATTATAATAATTATATTAGAATCTTATCAAACTTATTATATTTTATATAATATAGTTATATTTAGAGCCAATAGTTTATAAATGTTCCTAAAAATGACTAAACAATTAAAAAAAGTAATATAATAAAAAATTAAAAAGATAGTAAATAAAAGAGTAAGATTAAAAAATAAACTTTTTCTATATTAAACATTAAATTAAACTCATTAAATCAAAAAACATCTTCTTCTTTAGAAATTAATTGATTGATATTATCTATATTACTTAAATTTTCAATATCAATATTATTAATGATATTATTATTAATAATAGTATTATTAATAATAGTATTATTAATAATAGTATTATTATCAATACTATCTTCAGAAGAATTAGATATATTAGTACTATTATCGGTTAAATTTTCATTAGTTTCATTAGAATAATTATCATCAACAATACTATCATTAATAATAGTATCATTAATAATATTGTCTTTAGCATTATCCTTAATTCCTGAAGTGTTATCTTTTAATTGATCGGTACTTGTAATATATGTATTAGATGTATATTGACTTGCATTATATTCTGTTTTTGTTAAATACTTAGTAGAACCATTAATATGTTCTTTACCAGATACTAGACAAAAATCTGCATCACATATAGTACAAACCCACATTCCTTCAGGGCACGTAGGACCTTCTTCATAAATCATACAACCATCTTTTTTACAAAATGGACAATAATTTTTAAAGGTTGAATTATGATAATAATAGTCCCCTATCACTCCACAACTACATTTTCCAGTGCTAATTAAATATTTATCATTATATTTAACCAACAATGGACCACAAGTATAATTAGAGCTATTAATAATAATAAATCCATCACCAATAGGATCATAAGTACCATTTGTGTTGTTAGATGAATTACTTCCTCCTGTTAAAGGATTCGTGGAAATATTTATAGTTAAATTATTAGGTAGACTACCATTAGAATCAACAAAATCTAATATTCCTGAAAATTCATATACTAAAGATTGGAATTTTATAGTTCCAAGCTTAGAATTAGCATAATTTGGAGCTTGTTTATTTGTATTTATAAAATTTAAAACATTATTAGCTAATATTACAAACTCTCCTTTTTGAAAATTACCAGAGGTAAAATTTCCATTTGGATAGCTAGGTGCTTTAACTGAGATGGGAGTAATATTTCCCTTATTTCCCTTATTAATATTTACGATTGCATAAGATAATAAATATAAAAATTCAGACATAGAATATTGTTTCCCATCAATTAAAACAGAAGATGGAAGAGAGTTATTCATCTCAACATAACTCTTAACTTGTTTAGATGCTTTTAAAATTTGAGTTATAGATAAATTTTTTTGAGTAGGAGTTTTATTATTCGGAGTCACGGGAGTTATAGTATTTTTTGGGAACTTAGGAACATACCTATTCATAGAATGAGTTTTAGATACTTTTAAAGTTAAAGTATTTGGTAAAATACCTTTATTATCTTTAGACCAAGCTAATATTTTACTATTACCATAGATAAATGTTTGAAATTTGATTTTTCCTAACTTAGTACTAGCATAGTTAGGTGCAATATTATATTTATTAATATATCTGTTTACATTTGATGCATAGGTAGAATATTGCTTTTTCGTGAGTTTTCCAGAAATAGAACTTCCAGTTGGGCTTTTTGGGCTTTTAACACCATATTTAACCACAATATTTGATTTTGATTTCTTATTTTTATAAACAATTGTAGCTGAAGAAATAGACATATATTCTTCCATAGAATATTTGCAATTTCCAATAGTAATATAATTTGGTAGCTTTTTATTCTTTTCAATATAGGTCTTGAGATTTTTACTAGCAGATAAAACCTGAGATTGACTTACTTTATTTGGTTTAACTGCTGAATTAGTGGTAGAATCAGCTGCACTAGTTTCACTCACACATACACCCATAAAAAAAACTATGAGTAAAGCTAAAGCTATTATATTATACTTATTTGAAATAATTTTTCTGGAAATGCCTAAAATAGTCATACCTCCAAAAATCATGAAAAAACCTATTCAACAATAAAAATACTATTTTAAAAATATAAATTATTTTAACGTATATAATTTATCTTAAAATATCAACTTAAAATATCATACTATATATAATTTCGATAATAAATTATATAAATCTATCTAAAAAAGTTATATTAAAAATTAAGTTAATTTATACAATAAAAAAATAAAAAAAATTATAACATATAAAAATATTATAAAAAAATATATTAATAACTCTTAACAAATAGTACTAAAATTTGAAATAAAGAGTTTTTGAAACTTCTTTTTTACCAGCTGAGTTGTAAAAAATCATATTTGCAGCTTTTTTATATTTAAAAGTTGAATAAGTAGCAGGAAGAGTTATTTTCACAGTGATAACTTTACCATGATTTACACCTTTAACTTTGATAGTTTTTTTGAATTTACCTGCAGATATCTTTAAGTAAGAAGTTTTAGATTTAGATTCACCAATATTACCTATTTTAAAAGTATAAACTCTACTTTTACTAGAACTTGAAACTTTTAAAGGGATCATTCTTGGGCCAAAATAGTAAACACCAGGATATCCATTTTTAGATATTACTGAAGATCCTGAAACTTTAACATTTTTAGAAACAGATGCAGCTATTCCTTTCTTAGCATGAATAGTACTTTTATAAATTGAACCTTTTGAATTATCAGAAATAAATCCATTTGAATTAGCACCACTAAAGATTATCTTAGAGCCAGAAATTTTCCCATTCCACTTTTTAGCAGATATCCCATAAGATTCTGATTTTCCAGTAATTTCACTATTAATAAAGTTACCTACCCAATCAGGAGCAGAAACTCCCACAGAAATACTTTGCATAGAAATTTTAGTATTTGTAAAATCACCAGCCAATATAGCTAAAACCATAATTCCAGAGCAATAATTTTTATTAAATGTGATTGAACTTTTTTGAAAATTAACAGCTAAATTATTAGATATTATTCCATAATTATATATTCCATTTCCTTTTATATTAGAGTTAATAAAATTAATTTTTCCAGTTCCAATAGAAATAGCACTCATATAATCCTTTTTTAAATTAATAGACGTGTCTTTCATAGTGATTGTTTTCGTAGGTACAGGTGCGAAAATTGTAGAAACAGGATATTTATAAACCCCTTTACCATTATGATTTAAAACTAAACCTGAGAACGTGATCTCATTTGCAGTAATATTAAACATATTTTTATTCTGATTAAAATTAATCTGAGTTTTTTTATTACTTTTAATATTGATAGATTTACTTATTAACAAGGTATCGGATAATTCGTAGTTAGAAACATTGAAAATTAGATTATTTCCTTTCACAGTAGTATAATCATTCATCCAATAATCAATATCTTCATAAGAAGTATTTGAATTTATAGTTAGGTCTGCAGCAGACACTGAACCCATTAACATCGACAAACAAAACACAGCTACCATTATAATTATTAACTTTGCAAATTTAGACATCAACATTACCCCATTAAATATCTTATAGAAATATACATTAGTATACAATAATATTTTATTAAATAATAATATTCAATCAATGGTAATTTTAATCAATGATATTAATAAATATTTCCATTTAAATTTAAAATAAATAAAGTTAGCTTTAATATGTTATATTTAATATAATATTTTCATAATTTATACAATGATTATACTATTATCCAATGATTATACTATATAATTATATGATTATATGATTATATGCCTAAAATATAAAACAAAGCTTTTAAAAACCTTAAACTCAAAAACTAAGCCATTAAATAATAAAATAATTAAGAAAAATTTTCCATAGCTAGAAAAAATCTCAATTAAAATATACGATGTTAATGTTTTAAACTACTTTTTGATTTATTTTATTCTTTGTTATTTTATTTGATTTGTTTTTGAATTCTTGACTAGTTATTAAACCATAATTGTTTTTAGTAATAGTATTTTTCTTTAAAATATTAGTTTTATGGCCTTTATAAACAGCTACACCACTTTTAAAGTTAGAAACATTATTTTTAATTAAAGTATTCCTTTTACTATTTTTATAAATGTAAATTCCATAACCTTTACTATTTGTTTTACCAACAATAGTATTACTTTTAATACTGTTCTCATAACCTTTTATCATAATCCCATTTTCAGTTTTATTAATCTTATTAGATTGTATAATATTACTATTTCCAATAACTTGGATTGCCTTTTTACTGTTGCTCACATTATTTTTAATAATCTTATTGTATTTACCATTAACAACAATATCATTTACAGTATTTTTAGTAATAAAATTAGATTGTATTATATTATAATTACCCTTAACATATATTGCTTTTTTACCATTGCTAATATTATTTTTGTAAATATCATTAATATTACCATTAATTATTATATTCTCAATATTCTTAGTGAGCTTGTTAAATTGTATTTTATTGTTATTACCTTTAATATAAATAGTTTTTTGACTAGATGTAATATTATTCTGGTATATAGTGTTATAATAACCATTAATCATTATAGTATTGGTGTTTTTATCTAATTTGTTATTTCCAATAATATTATAGTTACCATTGATAGTGATACTATTTTTATTATTCTTAATAATATTTTCTTTAATATTATTATTGTTCCCACTAGTGATTATACCATAATCCCCACCATTAATATTGTTTTTAAGGAAGTTACTTGCATTTGCAGTATCTATAATACCTTTTTTAGTATTAATGATTTTATTATTAGTTATATTTACTTTTTGAGTATTTTCAACACCAATAGTACAATTATTAATTATATTATTGGTTATTCTAGTATTAATGCCTTTATTTATAATTGCTCTATAACCACCATCAATACTATTATTGTTTATAGTTACATTAATTCCCTCTATGTAAATTCCTTCATTATTATTAAGTTTGAATTTGTTATTCTCTATTTTAAAGTTGTTTCCATTGTTCCAAATAGCAATTTTATTATTATTGTTTGTTATATTGTTGTTTTTGACTGTGGTATTTTGTCCAATGTTTTTAATATATCCATTAAATTGACTGTCAGTAATTTGATTGTTATTTCCATTAATTTCAAGATTATAATAGTTACCATCAGCATTTATCACATTCATTCTGTTATTATTACCATTAAGAAGTATTATGAAAACATTATTATTAAAATTACCACTACTTAAATCATGTTTAACTAAAGAATTATTCTTCAATATAGTAATAAAGAATCTATTATCAGTTATATTGCTATTTTTATTAATATTATCAATATACAATCCAATATCATCAATATTATAAACAGTATTGTTGATAAAATTAAAAGTATTCTTTGAATAAATAATATAATTATTAACTATCTCATTATCCAAAAACAAAGAATTCATAACACATAAAACACCATTATAATCGTTATATATAACATTACCATATTTAACAGTGTTATTTATAAAATTAGAACTATTAATACATAAAAAACCAGTGTTTAAGATAGTTCCATAATATTCAACAAGATTATTTTTGAAGTTTGAACTAACAATATTCAAAGCACCATTATTAATTATGGTTCCACCATTAGTTGCATTATTACTTTCAAAGATTGAATTAGTAATATTTAAAAGACCATTGAGATCATTAAAAACAGTTCCACCAAGATATATAGTATTGTTAATAAAATTCAAACTATTAAGATTAACACTACCATTATGATTGTAGATAACAGCATTAGTTGCATTGTTATTAATAAAATTTGAATTACTAATATTTAAAATATTAATATCTGAATTGACAATAATAGCACCATATTCGACATTGTTATCTGTGAAGTTTGAACTAACAATGCTTAAAACACCATTAAGATTTTCAATAACACTCCCCAAAATATCGCTATTATTAACAATATTATTAACAAAGTTTGAATTATTAATATTAGTAATACCATTATCATTAAAGATAGTAGCACCATTTACTGCAGTATTATTATTGAAATTTGAATCAATAACTGATAAATTAGCAATATTATAAATAACCCCACCTATAGTAGCATTATTGTTAGTGAAAACTGAACTATTAATATTTAAATTACTTCCAGAATTATAGACAGCACCACCACTAGAAGCATTATTATCAATAAATTTAGAACCATTTATGTTCAAATTAGCATTATTATACACAGCTCCACCATATAAAGCTTCATTACTTATGAATTTTGAATCATTTATATTGAGATTTCCATCATAATTAGAGATAGCTCCACCATTACTTGCCTTATTATAAATAAATTTTGAACTATTAATAGAAAAATTATTACCTTTATTAAATATAGCCCCACCAGACTCATAAGCTTCATTACCAGTGAAATTAGAACCATCAATAATTAAACTATCACCATCACCATAAACAGCACCACCATAAACAGCATGATTATCAGTAAAACAAGACCCAACAACAATAAAGCTACCACCATGATTATAAACAGCACCACCATTATCAGCAGTATTATTAATGAAATTTGAATCATCAATATTTAAAGCACTTTCTTCATTGTATATTGCTCCACCATAACTGATTCGTCCATTACTATATATACCATACATACTATTTGCACTATTATTAGTGAAATTTGAATCAATAATATTCAAGGTACTATTACAGATATTTGATATTGCTCCACCATAACCATCACTTACCACATTATTAGTGAAATTTGAGCTATAAAAAGTTAAATTACCAAGATAATTATAAATAGCTCCACCATAATCAGTTGCAAAATTACTTACAAAGTTAGAATTAACAAATGAATAATTACCCATATTATAAATAGCACCACCAATATTATTAGAAGTATTATTTATGAAGTTATTATTATTAATAATCATATTATCTGCTATATTATAAATAACAGCACCATTACTAGCATTATTGTATTCAAATTTTAAATTATTTGTAACAAAGTTATTACCAGTATTATAAATAGCTCCGCCAATATTAGCTAGGTTATAATTAAAATTAGAATCAAAAATACTAAAGTTATCAATATTATTGTAAATAGCACCGCCCATACTAGCATTATTGTATACAAAATCAGATTTATTAATACTTAAATAACCATTATTATAAATAACTCCTCCATGTAATGCACTATTAGAAACAAAATAAGAGCCTATAATCTCAATAACTCCATAATAATTAGAGAGAGCTCCACCATTGTTAATAGCAATATTATTTACAAACTGAGAATTCAGGATTTCAACAGTACCAATATCAGTATTATGAATAACTCCTCCATTAAAAGCATGATTATTCATAAAAAAAGAATAAGAAATATTTAAAATACCAACACCAGTATTATAAATAGCTCCACCAATAAAAGCATTATTATAATTAAAATTGCAAGATAAAAGTTCAACAAGATTAGTATTATATATTACAGCCCCATTAGAAGCAGCATTATTATAATTAAAATCGCAAGATAAAAGTTCAACAAGATTAGTATTATATATTACAGCCCCATTAGAAGCATTATTATACCTGAATATAGAACCTTTAGCTTCTGTATTAGCTGTATTATAGATAGCACCTCCTGTAGAAGCATTACCTCCCTCAATAAGTGAAGTAATAATACTTAAATTACTAATTCCATTATTATAAAAAGCTCCTCCATAAATTGCAGTATGATTTATAAAATTAGTATTAGTAACATTTAAATTACCATCATAATTATAGATAGCACCACCACTAATTGCACTGTTATTTACAAAATAAGAATCAAAAATCTGTGATATTCCATAATCATTATATATACCACCACCACTAGTAGCTGTGTTATTAATAATATTAGAATTTAAAACATTTAAAATACCAGTATTATAAAAAACACCACCACGACTTGCATTATTACTAGTAAAAAATGACTTAAAGATTTCTAAGCTAGCTCCATATTTATTATAAATAGCACCACCAAAACTAGCAACATTGAAATTAAACATAGAATTAGTGAGATTTAACATATCTTCATTATAAATAGCACCACCATAAATTGCAGTGTTACCAGTGAAATCAGCATAAAAAATATCTCCTAAACTACGATTATTATAAATAGCACCACCAAAACTAGCATTATTATTAATAAAGTTCCAATACCAAATGTAATCTAAAACACCATTATTATAAATAGCACCACCAGAATTAGCATTATTACCAGTGAAATTCATATAAAAAATACGCTCTAAAACACCATTATTATAAATAGCACCACCCCAACTAGCAACATTATTAAAAAAGTTAGAATTATCTATATTTATACTGCCATTATAATTATTAAAAACAGCACCACCAAAAATAGCATTATTACCAGTGAAATTCAAGTTAAAAATATCATCTAACAAGCCATTATTATAAATAGCACCACCATAATTAGCAATATTAGCTATAAAGCTAGAATTATCAATAATTACACTACCATTATAATTATTAAAAACAACACCACCAAAACTAGCATTATTAGCTATAAAGCTAGAATTATGAATAATTACACTACCATTATAATTATTAAAAACAACACCACCGTTTGGTGCAGTATTATTTATGAAAATAGAGTTAAAGATTGAAATAGAGTTAAAATAATTGATAGATGAATAATTATCCTTATTAAAAATAGCACCACCATTAGCTATCCCAATATTATCTACAAAACTAGAGTTAATAATATATAACCTATCATCATTATAAATAGCTCCACCATCAATAGCAGCATTATTTGTAAAACTAGAATTTAAAAGATCAATACTACCAGTATTATATAATGCCCCACCAAAAGTTGCATTATTATTAGTAAAACTTGATTCATTGATAGTTAAATAATTATGATACCCATTATAAATAGCACCACCAAAACTAGCAAAATTAGAAACAAAATTAGAAAGATTAACATTTAATATACCATTATTGTAAATAGCACCACCAAAACTAGCAGAATTAGTGATAAAGCTAGAATTTATAACTTTAATAGGATTATCATAATTAGTATAATTAGTAAAAATAGCACTTCCATTAGATGCATTATTACTTCTAAAAATAGAATCAACAATAATAGTAATATATCCAGCATATATAGCTCCACCATTAAGAGCATTATTCATTCTAAAGCTTGAATTATTAACATTTAAATTTACTGAATAGATAGCACCACCATCATACAATGAAGTATTATTAATAAAGTTAGTGTTAACAACAATTGTATTACCCCAAATTGCACCACCACTTCTACCTGCTGTATTATTAGCAAACATACAGTCCAAAATAGATGGTTCATCTGCTAAAAATTTTATTACACCACCATCACCAATAGCAATATTATTTATAAAACTAGAATTAATAATAGCAATATTATACCCTACTAATAATTACACCACCATCAGCATTTGCAGTATTATTAGTGAAAATTGAATTAAAAATAAAAGTATTATTAGAAAAATCTACAATTACCCCACCATTTCTACCTGCTGTGTTATTTGTAAAAGTAGAGTTAATAATATAATTATCCCCTCTATCACTATAAATAACACCACCATCATTTATTGCAGTATTATTTATAAAGTTAGAATTAACAATAGATAAATTACAGTTATAACTATTAATAACACCAGCATCAATAGCAGTATTATTTATAAAACTAGAATTAACAATAGATAAATTACAGTTACCATTAATAACACCACCATTATGTGCAGTATTATTTACAAATGTACAATTTATTATGGTTAATTGTCCATAATTATTAATAGCCCCACCAAAATTCCTATATGCATTTTTAATTATTAAATTTACTAATGTTAAATTTCCATTGTTTTCAATAAACCATGCTCCATGACAATCAATAGAAGCTTTGTTATTTGGATCTTGACTTTGAATAATTAAATTCTTATTATTGCTAATCTCAATATTAGTGTTATTATCTCCAGAATAAGTACCATTAGTTAAAATAATAGTATCATTACCAAGACTACCCCCTATACCAACATCAGTATCATTACTAATAATAACACTATTAGAAGCATATAAAACACCACTAAAAGCAATAACAACCGCAAATAATAATGTTAAAAAGAATAAAGATTTTATAAAATATTTATTAATTTTTATATTAGTATAAATTTTATTCACCCCCCAAAATTTAAACATACAAAACATAAATATTAAAATAATAAATTAAAATATGAATAAAAATAAAACTAAAAATAAAATTAAATATCATAATTTTATTACATAATTATAATTATCACATACATTATAACTTTTTACATTAATATATAGCATAAATAGTATATAAAAATAAGTGTTTTATTAACTATAATGAAAAATATCCAAATTTTCATTGAAATTAAAGAAAAGTCATAAACACTATAACAAAATCAAATAAAAATATAACAAAATATTAATAAAATTTAATATAATTATTAAATCTAATAAATCTAATAAATCATTAAACAAAAAGTGAGTATTTCTTTGAAGATAAATTGGAGATTAATTAATGGCAAAAAAATTAGATCTAAATAGTGTTGAAGAAAAATTATCTGAAAATAATTATATTCCTAATGAAAATATATCTACTGTAACATTTCTTGCTATTACACTTAAAAAACCTATCTTAGTTGAAGGACCTCCTGGAACAGGGAAAACACAGCTTGCTAAATCTATTGCAAATGCATTTGAAAGAGATTTTTTCAGAATACAGTGCTATGAAGGAATAACTTTTGAACAAATTGTTGGAGAATGGAATTATCAAAAACAACTTCTAAGCCTTGAAATATCAAAATTAAATAAAAGCCAAGAGGATGTTTTTAAAGAAGAATTTTTCATAAAAAGACCTCTTCTATCTGCATTTATGAACAAAAAATCTTCTGTAATATTAATCGATGAAATTGATAAAGCTGATGAAGAAGTAGAAAGTTTTTTACTTCAAGCATTAGGAGAAAAACAAATAACTGTTAATGATTTAGGAACATTTGATCTAAATAATGATTTACTTGTTATAATGACATCAAATTCCCAAAGACAGCTACTTGATGAAACAAAGGATAGATGTTTGTATTTATATATTGATTATCCTGATTTTGAAAGAGAAGTTGAAATTGTAAAATCTCATGTTCCCGACTCTTCTGAAAAACTAATTAAAAGTGTTGTGAAAACAACCCAACGAATAAGAAAGCTTAAACTTAGTAAAAATCCTTCAATAAGAGCCACAATAGATTGGATTAGAAGTCTTATGATTCTTGGAAAAAAAGAATTAGATGAAGAATCCTTCGATAAAACATTAAATGTAGCAATAAAAAGTGAAGAAGATGCTAAAAAAGTCAGAAAAAACATAAAAATAAAATAAAAAAGATAAAAAGTATAAAATAATAAAATATGTAATAAAATAATAATATAAGATAATAAGATAATATAATAAAATAATAAGAAATAAATTAAGACACCAAACATTATAATAAAATAGAAATTATGATAAAAGATATAGTTAAATTTTCAGCAAAACTTAGGGAAAATGAAATTCCTGCTAGTATTCGAAGTACTGAATTAGCTTGTAAAGCTGCTCCATTAATAAATAAGAACAATGGAAACTTGCAAGAAGCATTAGCAGCTATTTATTTAAAAGATCAAAGATACAGAAAAAAATTTGATATAGTTTATGAAAAATTCTTTATTGAAGAAGAAAATGAAGATACAGAAAAAAAGGAATTTTCAACAGCTGGAAAAAAATCCCCTTTTAAAACATACAATGTTTCTGTAAGCAGTAAAAGAGTCTCTAGATATGATTCTGGAAAAGATGGAGAAAATTACAGAATAAATTACATTCAAAATAGTCTAGCTGATATAAATAACAATGGAGATAGAGAAGGAAATTCTGAACTTTTAAAAAATGACATAACAACCCTAAATATGCTTCAAGTAGACCTAGTTGATCTTTGTCAAAAATTAGGTGAAAAAATTGCTACTAAAAGATCTAGACAAAATAAAATTGCTAAAAAGCAAAAACCCGATATAAGAAGAAGTATTAGGAAAAACATGAAACACGGCGGAACTTTATTAGAGCTCATGAAAAGTAAACCAAAGATCAAAAAACATAACCACTATTTTTTAAGTGATATAAGTGTATCCTGTGATTGGATAAGCATGTGGTTTTTCTGTATGGTTTATACTGCCAAAAACTCATTTACTAAAGCTGAAGCATATGAATTTGACAATAAAACTGTTGAAATAACTCCTGCATTATTTGAAAATGATTTGAAAGATGCATTTATAAAAGTTATGAGAATAAGACATGAAAACTCCATGATTCAAGGTAAATCCAATATGTTTACAGCTTTTACTGAATTTGAAAAAAAAGCTAATCTGAATAGTAAGTCATATGTTCTTATTTTAACTGATTGTAGGGATTGGAAAGGTCCTAAAGAAGGAAAAATTCCAAAAAGTGCGGAAATAATCGAAAATATGGTTAAAAAATCAAAAAGAGTTTTAATATTAAACCCTGAAGAAAAAAAGAAATGGAATGTTGCAGACAGCTGTGTTTCATACTATGAAGACGTTGGTGCTGAGCTATTTGAAGTAAGAAACTTAGAACAACTAGCAGAACTAATTACTGAAATCTAATAGATCATTCTATTTAATAAATTATTTATTAAATTTCAAAATAAATAAATTTCTAATAATTATTCTATTATACCCATATATAATCATTTTATTCTATTATTTCCTATAATCATTATTCAATTTTATCGAAAACTATATTCTCTAAGAATAGCTCCTAATTGTTAGCTTATGATCTTATTATTGTTTTACAGGATTTTCACTTTCACATGGAACCCCCACTAAACAAAGACCACACCCATAAGCCTTTTCTATTTCAATTCCAAGGGATTTCACATGTTTTTTTGCTTTTTTGCCATAAGACATATCAAAACATTTTAACTTATCAATACCATCTTCAGAAAGAGCATTTACTGGACATCTTTTAATGCAATCTTCACATTTTTCATCATGAAAATGTAAACAGTTAGCTGTACGATTTTCATAAGGTATTATATCTGGTTCAACTACTAAATTTGTGACAAATGATAAAAGTAGAACGGCTCTTCCTTTTTCAGTGATAAACCCTCCATTTAAACAGAATGTTCCTAATCCACAAGTATAAGCAATATGTTTTTGAGACCAATTTGAATAAGCATTATCATCAATGACAATCTTAAAAAATTCTTGACTAGAAGGATCAACAACATTATATCCTTTTTCTTTTAAAATATGAGCAATATAGTTAGAAAGGTCAGAAATGAAATCTTTTGCAAAACACCCCATTAAAATCCATTTTTTAGAAGGCATTTTTCTTTCTTTATTACTTTCTATGATCTCATAACTTAAAGGCAGAACTATAGAGATCACTGTACCATTATCAATGGTTTTTCCATCAAAAAATAATTCATAAGCTTCAGTGGGAGTTAAATGAGATTCTTTTATTATCTCTTTAAAGCTATAAAACATTGGATCTTTTACAGATGCAAAACCTATTATAGGTTCTCTAAAAGCATTTCCATCTAAAAAATCAAAATAATTGTTTCCTTTTTCTGCCACATATCCTTTAATTTCATTTATCAAAAAACTTTTCATAAAAAACCTTCTATTTTTAAATTATACTAAGAATTTTTTGTTTATTCCATTTTCTAACAGATTCTTTGATATCCCTTTCAAACAAACATCTTTCTAATTTATGCCTTTTATTCTATACCTTTTAATTTATGCCTTTTAATTTATGCTTTTTACTTTATGCCGTTTACTTTATGCTTTTTATTTTATGTTTTTTATTTTATTTGTTTATTTTACACTAAAGCTCTTTAAAAAATTATTTGAAGACACTTTTAAAGAATTATTACTTTTAACAATAGGTTTTAAAGTATATTTACCTTTTTTAGCTTTTAATTTCATAGTCAATGTTGCAGACTTAGTTTTATGAACCTTTAAGTTCTTAACAATCCAAGTTAAAATACGAGTCTTCTTATTAAATTTAACACTACCTACAGAAACTTTAGGTTTTTTATAAGTAAAACCCTTAGATAATTTATATGTTACTTTGAAACTAGATTTACTTGGTCCAAGATTAGCTAAATTAGTTTTAAAAGTAACTATCCTTTTTTTAACAGATTTAATATTCTTAATTTTTAGAACACTATAATTTGGAACAGCCAATTTACTAATCTTACTTGAATTAACATAAGAATTATCTCCTTCAAAAGTTGCACCAACAGTTAAACTACCAGCACCCATAACTTTATAATTAAAAGCAGCTAGACCAGCAACATTAGTAATAGCTTGACCAATAAATTTATTATTAACATAAAACTTAATAATCTTACCAGAAATAGCTTTACCCTGAGAATCCTTCAAAATAGCAGTTAATTTAGTAAATTTACCATAAAAACCTTTAAAATCATTAATAGATATTATAACACTTTGAGGACCATTATTTAAATAATTTCCTAATTTGTCCATTGATAAAGCGCTATTTCCAATTTTTAATCCATTATTAGAATATAAATAATTATCAATAATAGTGTATGTTGCACCATCTAAACTTGATATTGACTTTATAGCATAATCCCCTCCTTTTTTGTAGTAAGATATTATTTTATTATTAGTAATAGTTGCATATCCTGAGTTACCAGCATAATAAATACCACCATGCCCCTTTATTTCGTCATTATTAGAAAAATCAATGTTACTAACATCACTTCCCTTAACTGTAATGATATTACTCGTAATTATATCATATTTAGAAAATTTCGCGGCATAAGCAAACCCACCTTTACCAATACCAGTTAAAACATTATTAGATATTGTTGTATTAGATCCCATCCAAGATTCTATTAAGTAGAATATTTCACCATTAGCTACAATATTATTGTTTAAAATCTTTGTATATATTGCACTAGATCCCTCTATGTAAATTCCATACATTAAATTAGAATATAAAGATATGTTATTTTTCTCAATAGTTGTATTTTCAGCTGATGATGAAATACCTGCAACATAATTTTTACACCTCATATTAATCGTATTTCCAGAAATTAAAGTATTTTTAATGTAATTAGAACTTAATGATATTCCATAAGAATAAAGACTTTCAGACAAGCTATTAAAATAAATCAAATTATCTAAAATTTTGTTATTTTCACTATACCCCTTAATATTAATACAATTTACACTACTAATAGTCCCTAAGCTACTAGTTATATTAAAAAATATTTTCTGAATTATGTTATTTTCAGAATTTTCAATAATCAATACAGATTGGGGTGAGTTTTTAAAAGGATCATAAACACCATTAATATTAAGATTTTTAATTACAGAACCATCAGAACCCTGTATAAGTTTAATATAACCATTTGAAAAAATCGATTTACTATTTTCTCTATCAATGACTAATTTTTTATCTAGGATAATAGTTTTTTTATCTAGGTTAGACAATTTTAAAGTATCGTTTTCCTTATGCCATCAGTCAAATCTTGTATACGTCCTTCATCATCAAAATAATCATGATAATTTGTTTCATTTATAACAATTTCTTTTGAAAAAGCAGATCCAGTGAAACTAATTACAATAATCAAGAATATAATAGTAATAACAATTATTTTATTCTTCATAATCTAACCTCTTATAATAAATTATTAACCTCTTATAATAAACTATCCATAACAAAAAATCATTAATAAATTTCACTTTATAAATAATCAAATATTCTTTACAAATAATAAAATATAATGTAATATTAAAAATTTATAAATAATAAAACTTTCTAAGAGATTTTTCAAAAACAAAAAAGTACAACCAAATAAAAATTTCTTATATTTGATCAAATCATATATCTCTTTATATAAGTGCTTAAATCTTTAAATATAAAAAAATTATCTTATAAACCCTTTAAAATATTACTAATATATAATATAAAAGTTTTAGCTAAAAAATAAGAAATTATATATAATATATAATAAATAAGTAATATTATAATATATATTAATAATATAATTAATATTAATAATTAAACAAATTTCTCAATTTGTTTAAAAATATTTTAAGAGGAGGTATAAAATGATATTTTTTAAAATTAAAAAGAGAAGCCTTTTATCGACAATATTAGGTTTAATAGCTCTTTTATTTCTTTTTTCAATAGCTATAGTTGGAGTTAGTGCAACTGATTATTATGTGAATGGTACTACTGGGAATGATAATAGTGGAAGTGGTGACTCAGATAATCCTTATGCAAGTATTGGAAAAGCTATAAATAAAACTAATACAATAAATGGTCTTAATAAGATTATTGTTAAAGATGGAACCTATAATGGCAATAAAAATAACAAGATTATTATAAATAAAAGTGTTGATATTTATGGTGCACGTTATTACTATAAAAATAGCCAATATGGGGATACTATAATTAATGGTGATAAAGATAATTGGTTTTTCAAAATTAGCCCAAACATTACAGTTAATTTCTATGGAATAACTTTCACTAATGGAACAACTGCATTATTCATTAATAATAGCATAGTTAATATAGACAAATGCAATTTTAAATCAAATGGATATGCAGAAGGGAGTATACTTACCGATTGGTGGGGATCTGAGGGCAGTATCGTTGTAAAAGGTTCAAATAGTGTTTTAAAAGTGATTAATTCAAATTTTATAAATAATGCAGCTGAAAAAGGTGCAGGAATTTTTGCAGGACCTGGATCATCAGTCACTGTAAAAATGTGTAATTTTACAAATAATACTGCAATTTTCGGTGGAGCTGCAATTTATTTAGACCATGATTATTTTAATAAAGAAATTGCCAGAGTTAATATATCTAATTCTAATTTTATAAACAATTATGCTCCTATTTTAGCAGTTGGTGGTGCAATATCTGTTGAATTTGGAATTTTAAAAATTTATGGATGTAATTTCACTAATAATTATGTTGACCAAACTGGAGGAGCTATTTCAAGTTTTAATGGCAATGTAGAAATAAATAAATGTAAATTTACTAATAATTCTGCTACTGGAAATCCATGGAAGGGTGGAAAAGGTGGAGCTATAGGAATTAATGGAGGAAAATTATCCCTTTTATATTCTGTATTTTATCAAAATAGTGCTAAATATGGAACTATTTATTTTAGTCCAGAATCTATATTAAACGTTCAAAACAATAACATATCCAAAAGTGAGTATGGAATATTTATTAACTCCACTAAAAAGTATTGTATGATTGGAGGTAATAATATTAATGATTGTAAATATGGTATTTACAATTCAGGAGGTAGTCGTAGTACTTCCCTTTCTAGTAACAATATTTCTAATTGTGATTATGGAATTTATAATAAAAAATTAATTCCAAACATTAATAATAACAAAATTTTCAAATGTAAATATGGTATCTATAATTTAGGTAATAAAGTATTTATATGGAAAAATAATATTTCTAATTGTGATTATGGAATTTATAATAAAGGTGACTATTCTAAAATTGAAAGAAATTCTTTAAAAAATATTAAAAAAGTAGGAATATATATAGGCAGTCATAAAACTAATATTACTCAAAATAAAATTAGTGGAATTAAAAAATATTATGGAATTTATATAAAAAAGAATTCCAAGTACAATATAATTTATAAAAACAATGTTACTAAATTTAAATACGGAATCTTCAATAATGGATATAAATCTAACATAAAATACAATAAATTATCTTACAATACTGGTTATGGTATATTAATATACAAAAATCCCCAATACTCCTATATAAACAGCAACACAGTTTTTAAAAACTACTATGGCATTTTTAACAAAGGAACACACACATCACTAATTAAAAACAAAGTTACATATAATAAAATCGGATTAGCAACTACTAAAAAAACTAAATATCAAAATAATTACATCAAAAATAATACAAAAAATAAGTTATAATAAAAGATTATCTTAATCTTTTTATTATAAATTACATTATTTTTAAATTCATAATTTTACAAAAATAATCAAATATTATTATAAATAATAGATTATAGGATAATATTAAAATTTATAAATAATAATAAATTTCTAAGAGATTTTTCAAAAAATATTAATTAAAAAAAATAATGGAAAGAATAAAAAATCATAAGTCCTCATAAAAATACATAATTTTAAAATATGTGTTTTAAATCATGTTTCTTCTAAAACTAACTTTGAATATACTTATCACTACTAAAATAACAGCTATTATTCGAATTCCAACTTGTTTCATAAAAGCATAACCAAATTACCAAAATCAGTACCACTATAACATAATTATTCTCTAATTCTTTTAATTAGGAGTATTTAACTAATATTTTCTTAATTTCATACTATTTCTTTTTATACTATTTTTTTATACATTATTTCTTTCTAAATATATACTAATGTTTCGTTTTAAAATTCTATTCATTAAAACCTTTAAGAAATAAAAAATCTTAATTGTTTAATTGTTTTTCAATGTTTTTAGCTATATCCTTAACATTAATAAAATAAGTTTTGTTTCATCTTTTTCTTAGCTATATAAAATTGATAAATATCCAATAAAAGAACAATAGCTACCTAATTAAAAATAGTTTCTAATAAAATATTTTTACTGAGGAACAATATAGATCAAATTTATGTCTTTATATGTAATAATATTGAAGGAAGAAATTCTAAAACTAATGACTAATAAAAATATTGAAAATAGCTATCATGAAGTAATTATTAATATACAAACTATTATTTAATAAATTGTTTCTTCAATAATTATCAATAACTAGAAATACTAACAAAATTTCATGAGAAAGATAAATTTATCTCCCTCCCACTAAAGACAAAGAGAAAAAAATAGAAAAATAAATAAACCTTTTTAAAACATTATAAACTCAAAAGATTAAACCACACCTTGAGCAAGCATCGCATTAGCTACTTTTATAAATCCTACAATATTAGCACCAACTACATAATTACCTTCAGCACCATATTTTTTAGAAGCTTCATCTATATTTTTATATATATTAACCATTATCTTTTTTAGTTTAGAGTCAACCTCTTCAAATGTCCAAGATAAGCGTGAACTACGTTGAGCCATCTCTAAAGCACTTGTTGCAACTCCACCAGCATTTGCAGCTTTGCCTGGGAGATAAACAAGATTACTATTTAAAAATACTTTTATAGCTTTCAATGTTGAAGGCATATTTGCCCCTTCAGCTACATAATTTGTTCCGTTGGAAACTATAATCCTTGCCGATTCTTCACTTAATTCATTTTGAGTTGCACAAGGCAAAGCTATGTCGCACTTAACATTCCATATAACACTGTTTTCAATGTATTCAGCAGTTAAATCTTCCTTTTTGAAATAATTTAGATAATCCGATATTCTGCCTCGATTAACTTCTTTAATCTCTTTTATAAAAGGGATATATAAACCATTTTCGTCATGAATGTAACCAGAAGAATCACACATAGCTATTACTTTTGCCCCCATCATTACAGCTTTTTCTGCAGCATAAATAGCTACATTCCCAGAACCAGAAATAACAACTTTTTTATCTTTAAAAGAATCATTTCTAACTCTTAAAGCTTCATCAACGATGTAAATAAGACCATAACCAGTAGCTTCTTTCCGTACAAGAGAACCTCCAAATTCCATTGGTGCACCAGTTAATACAGCTACATGGACAGTAGATAACTTTTTATATTGACCAAACAAATAAGCTACCTCTCTTCCACTAACACCCATATCTCCTGCTGGAATATCAGTATCTGGACCTATAAATCTAAAAAGTTCACTCATGAAATTCTGACAGAACCTCATAACTTCTCCATCAGACTTTCCCTTTGGATTAAAGTCACTTCCTCCTTTAGCTCCACCAATTGACATACCTGTGAGACTATTTTTAAAAATTTGCTCAAAACCTAGAAATTTAAGAATAGACAAGTTTACAGTAGGATGGAAACGAAGTCCACCTTTATATGGACCTACTGCACTATTAAATTGGACTCTGAAGCCTCTGTTTACTTGTATCTCTCCATTATCATCAACCCAAGGAACTCTAAACATTACTACTCTTTCAGGTTCAACTAATCTCTCAAGAACATTATTTTCCTCATATTCAGGATGTTCATCAAGAACAGGAACTATAGATTCTAAAATTTCAGTTGCTGCATCAATAAATTCCACTTGATCATGATTTTTAGCTTTTAAATCTTTTAAGATTCGTTTTACATAGGAAATAAAATCACCTCAATTATTAGTTCATTTAAAAAAAAAAGTTATACTTAAACAATTTCAACTTTAATAATCCCTATTTAAATAATTTGAGTATATTCTTTGTTTTTAACTTTGTATTATTTATTAATAAAATTTTACTTTTTTAATTGAATTAACATCAGATATTTATAAATATTATTAATATTACTAACCTTATCATTATTACTATTATTATTAATAATTAAAGGAATAATAAAACTCAAATCTCTATCTTCAAACCTATTGGACAGTGATCTGAACCCATAACATCAGATAAAATATAAGAATCAACTACATTATCCTGGAACTCTTCATTTACAAAGAAATAATCAAGTCTCCATCCAACATTACGGTCTCTTGCCCGTGTACGATAAGACCACCAAGTGTATTGTTCTGGTTGGTCGTTGAACATTCGGAATGTATCTACATAACCTGAGCTTAAGAATTTGTCTATCCATTCTCTTTCGATTGGCATAAATCCTGAAACTTTCTCATTTTCTTTGGGTCGGGCTATATCTATTGGTTTATGTGCAGTGTTTAAATCTCCACATATCACGAGATTGTTTCCAGCGTCTCGGAGATTGTTGGTGTAGTCTAGAAATGCGTCATAAAAGTCGAGTTTGTATTGTAGGCGGTCCTCCCCCATACCACCGTTAGGCCAATAAACATTTAATAATGTAAAATCATCAAAGTCAAATCTTTGAAACCTTCCTTCATGGTCAAATTTATCAATTCCCATGGTTATAGCTGTTTCTTTTGGTTTTAAAGCAGAATATGTAGCTACACCACTGTATCCTTTTCTTTCTGCTGGATTAAAATAGCTATGATAACCTTCAATGTGTTTTAATTTACGAGGTAGCTGTTCAACATGAGCTTTAATTTCCTGAAGACATAAAATATCTGGTTTAGCATTAGAAAACCAGTCAAAAAAACCTTTTCTAGCTACTGCTCGAATCCCATTTACATTCCATGAAATTAGGTTAATATTTGTAATAGAAACTCCCCCTATTGTTATAATTAGATTAAATTAATATAATTATTATTAAATATGAATATTATTAACAAAATATTTAAATATTATTATATTTATTTAAAATATTATATTTATAAATATTATTCAATAATTTAAATATCATTTAATGGACTAAATATTGCTTAATAGGTTAAATAATACTTAATAACTAAAATATTAATTAATATAAAATGGTTATTATAATAATAAATAATCATAAGAATAAGACTGAAAAATAGAATATTAAAAAAAGTATTAAGTCTATTAAAAATAGTATTAAATAAAATAATATTAGATAAAAATAGTTGTATAATTTATAAAAAATAATTATATAATTTATATAAAATATAAATAAAAAATAAAAGAATATACTAAAAGAATATGCTAATAGCTAAACAACTTACATTTCAGCTTGTTGTTGTTTAACTAACCTAGTAACATATCCAGCTATTTTATTTCTTAAGTGTTTTGTACTTACGGTAGATTTTTCAGCTACTAATTTTTTGTTTTCATCGAAATCTGTGGTAAAAACACCTTGATGAATTTCAATAAGTTCTTTTGAAGTTCTTTTAACAAATGAAGTTCTAATATTTCCCATAATATTTCCTCCTATAAATTTTTATCAATAATCTTTTTTTGTTCAGATTTACTTAAACTTGTTAATATATTCACAATTTCAATAATAGAATTTCTAGTATTTTCATTTAAATCCTTATCATTAGCTATCTTTATTATTTTTTCATAGATAAGCTTTTCCCTTGACTCATCATAAATATCCATATCTAAAGCTATTTTAGCCATGACAATGTCTTTAGCTAATGAAGTTCTCTTTTGAATTAAATCTATCAATTCACTATCAATCTGGTCAATTTCTCTTCTGGAATCTTCAAGAATCTTTTTTGAATTTTCTAGATCCTTAAATCTTTCTTTATTCAATGATTGATGTTCCAAGATTATCTACCTCAGTTTCAATAATTCTTCCAGAATCAGTATAAGAATTCCAAATATCCTTAATATTATCTTTAGATTCGTTATCTATAATAGCTACATAAGCAGAACCAGTTCCTGAAAGTCCAGAAGCAATAGCTCCTGCACTTAAAGCATCAATAGCTATTTTAGTATCAAAATCTAAAGCATTAGAATATAATATTCCATTTAAGTTTAAAGCAGTATAATATTCTTTTTGACTGGCTTTTTCAAATGCCATTTCGACTAAAGGAGCTAAAAGCTTCATCCTTTTAACATCAGAATTTGCAGTCATTGAATCTATGTTTGGCATATATATTAATAGTTTGTGGTTATCCATTTTTTCTTTTATTATAATTTCACGATTTATGTTGTCTGTAACTGTGACTCCTCCAAAATAAGAAGCAGTAGCATCATCAAATGCCCCAGTAATTGTAACACCTGCTTCTAAAGAAGAATCAATAGCCAGATTAACAATTTCTAAATCATTCATTGGTTTTTTATCAAATTCATCCACAATTAGTTCAGAAATAGCTAAAGTAACTGCATTTGAAAGTGCACTACTACTTGAAAGGCCTGATGCAGGAGGCAAATCAGATTTTGTTGAAATTTCAATACCAATAACATCTTCAACACTCCTCAAATCTTCCTTATTATCTTCAAAGTTGATTTGATAATGATTAAAGACATTTTTTGCACAGAGTTCCATAAGACTAGTATCAATATCTAAATCAGGAGAGCATTTAATTCCAGAACTTGTAGATCTAACTTCAGCTACAATATCTAAATTAATACCAAATGCAGAACCTGAACCAGTAGCTATAGCATTTACAATAGTAGCTGAACCTGGAGATCGAACAATTTTTTTCATTAAAACACCAAAAAAGACAGAATACAAATGATTAAGTATATTATTAAATATTTATTAAATTTTATTAAAATTAATAATTTACAAATTAGTATTTTACTAATCAATAATTTACAAATTAATGTTTCATTAATTAATTTTTTATTAATAAATTTTTAGAAATTAATTTTTTATTGATCAATCAATCTTCATTAATTAATATTTTACAAATTAATAATCTACCAATTAATAATTTACTGCTTAATTATAATTAATATTTAATAATATATAAACATGATTAATATATAAAAAATTAGAAAAACAGCGAAAGATAAAAAAATTGAAACTTTAAACTAATAAAAAAAGCTATTTTTCAACAAAATTTATATAATTAAAGAAATATAGCTATATAGACAAATTATAATATTATCCTATAAATATAATATTATTATATAAAAATACGATTATTATATAAATATACTATTATTATCTAAATATTTATAAAAATTTATAAAGATTAAATATGTGATAAAATGGAAAAAAAGACAAAATATTTCACATTAGGAATATTAGGCGGATTTGGTATAATAGCTATAGTAATAGCTATTTTAATGTTTATTCCATTAATTGCAATGGTTACTGGACCTAGTACAGTGGCTGTTATACCTGTAGTTGGTGAAATTGGTTATGGTGCAAGTAGTGAGAATGTAACTATTGCTAACCCTGATGTATTTAGCCAAATGATGGATGAAGCTAACAATGACCCGAATATAGGGGCAATTGTTCTTGATATAAACAGTCCAGGAGGGAGTCCAGTAGCTGGTGAAGAGATGCTTGAAAAAGTTAACAGCTCGCAAAAACCAGTTGTAGCTAGAATAAGTGATACTGGTGCTTCAGCAGCTTATATGGTAGCTAGTGGAGCTGATGAGATTGTTGCTAGTCCTTCTTCATGGGTTGGAAGCATAGGAGTTATTTTAACATTGAGTGACCTATCTGAATATTATAAAAAACAAGGTGTAGATATTTATTCTATTACTGGTGGAAAATATAAGGATATGGGAGCAGACTATAGAAATTTAACTACTGATGAGAAAAACATGCTTCAAACTATGGTTGATGAACAATATAATTCTTTTATAAACATTGTAGCAAAAAATAGAAACTTAACTGTAGATTATGTTAAAAAAATAGCTGAAGGAAAACCTTATACTGGTCAACAAGCATTAAATAATAGTTTAATCGATCGTTTAGGTGGAAAAGACTATGCTATTGAATTAGCTGCGAACAAATCAAATATGAGTTATTATAATGTTTTAGATTATGGTACAGGACTTGGATTTTTTGGTATTTAAGGATATTTAATCGATTTTATAGAGGATAGAGTAAATTTAATTAAAATCCAAAATTTTTATGATGTAGATTTTAGATTATGGTTTTTGGCCTATTCTTTCTATGGCTGTGAATATATCAAAGTCTTCATCAAAACTAACTATTTCTTTTATATCATTGTTTTGCATAACTATATAGCTTAAATTATCAAAGAAGCCTATTTTATTATGATTTAAGGTATAATCTAATGCTTGTTCATAATATATTACATCTTCCAATACTTTTATTTCTCCATCAACTAATAATTTATAAACCTTATTAACAGTTTTAGTATCTTGTTTTAATTTTCTAAGCACAGTAATTGTTTCATATACTATCATTTTACTAATTATCTTTTCTTTGTCTTTTATTTCTACCCATATTTCTTTGGCTCTCTGGTGGTTTTGTAGCTTTGGAACATTCAAGTTTATTAAATAGCTTGTTTCTATGAATATCATTAGTACAACTCTTTTTTATAGTGTATCCTGTCTATTGTTTCATTTACATCTATATCCTCTGCATTATCTACTTTAGCTATCCCTATAAGGTCATCTATATTAACTTTGTTGTCTGGATCATAACCCGGCATTTCACTATTTATTACTCTGGCTTTTATTTTTTCAGTAGACTTATCAAACCTTCTGCTTAAAGCTTCATTTAAAAGTTCGTTTATTATATTTTTCTGACTAGTTCCTTTTTTGACTGCTAAAGATTTTATTTTTATTAAAGTTTCTTTAGGCATTTTTATAGTAGTAGTGGCTTCAGTTGTCATGAAAAATTCTCCTTTTTTATATATTATTATAAAGAATATGAATATACATATGTACATCTATATATTTATACATATGCACTATTTGTCTAAAATACATAAAAAAATTATTATTTTTCAGACCAGCCATGTTTCCCAATCATTGGAACAAAAACAACTTCTCCTAGAGATTTTTCTCTAAATTCACTTTCAGATTCCTTAACTATACAGATAAGATCTTGAAAACCTAATCTATCACCAACAGGAATTATTAGCCTTCCACCAATTTTAAGTTGTTTTTTTAAAGATTCTGGAATATATGGACTTCCTGCAGTCCCATAAATTCTATCATAAGGTGCTCCTTTATCATATCCTAAAGTTCCATCACCTATGAGTACATCAACAGTCTCCCCATAACCAGTTTTTTTAAGATTCTCAAGTGCAGTATTAGCAAGAGATTCTATACGTTCTACACTATATACATGTCCCTTTTTATTCATAGCTTCAGAAATAACCGCAGCATTATAGCCAAATCCCGTTCCAATTTCTAAAACATTCATTCCTTCTTCAAGTTCCAATTTTTCACAAATAACTGCAACCATGTGTGGTGCTGAAATTGTTTGCCCTTCTTCTAAGGGTAATGGTCTATCTAAATAAGCATAAGGCTTCAACTCATTAGGAATAAATTCTTCTCTGTCAACTGTTTCCATAGCTTTTCTAACTTTCTCTGTTTTTATATAACCAAATTTTAAAAGATTTTCAATAAGTGCTTTTCTATCATTTAACATTGTTTCATATCCTTTTATTATAATATGTATAATATATTATAATAAATATTTGATAATCATTAGTAAGATTAAATCTTGAAAAACTCATTACAAAAATAGGTTATAATAAAATTAAATAAACAAAAAAAAAATGATAAAAAATGATAAAAAATACCTAAAAATAAAAATAAATAAAAATAGTTAAAAATAATTAAAAATAATTAAAAAATAAATCATAGCCAGATTGTATTACAAAATTAAATAAAATTGGATTATATTACTATTATATTAATTAGCCTAATTTAATCAAATATCATAAGTTTCTGAAAATATTTTTATTTTTTCAGCTAATTTTGGACCTATACCTTCTACATTTTGTAGTTGTTTTAGAGAATAAGGTCTAAGATCTTCACCAAAAGTATCTACCAATGCTCTGGCCCGTTTTCTTCCAAGACGTTTAACACCAAGGACAAGAGTGATTAAATCTTCTTTTACACCATAATATAGTCTTGCAGATATATAATCTAAATCTTTAGAGTGATTATATTTTCCTATAGCTTCGAAAATATTTTTAAGGAATTTAACAAGTAAAGAAGCTTCATAAGCAGATCTTCTACTAGATGCAGAGTAAACATTATAAGCATTTTCAATCTCATACTCATTTCTCTCATCAATCCATTCAATTAAAGCAACAGTTGTGGCTTCAGGATTACCAATATTTACAGCAAATAAACCTTTTTTAGCCATCATTTCTCTTACAGGTTCTTTACTTTTTCTACTTTTAAATGAAATTAATGGTAAATCTGGAGTAGATGCAAGATGATAAATAAGCTGATTTAAATCAATACTTTCAACCTGTAATGCATATTCTTTTAGTTTAACAGCTGTTTCAACGGAATAATTTGATTTAGCTATTAGATTACCAAATGGAGTTGCACTTAATCCACTTGGAGTAGCCTGTATAATTCCGTTCTTAAGTAAAAACTCTAATGCAGATTCAATTTCAAACTTTAATGAATCATCAGCAAAAAGAGCCATTGAAGGATTATTGCTCATTTGATAGCCATAAAAAGTCATCTTAAAAAAATCTTGAATCTCTTCAGGAGTTTTAGATAAATTTGAAGCAATTTGAGCTATAATTTGCTTATAAATTGCATCCTTATTTTCAATTAGTTTAGAGTTAGTAGTTTCAACTTCACCATAAACATATCTTTCTTGTAAATCATATGCTTCATCTAATGATTTAGCTATAAGGTAAGAAAATCCCACATCATCATACTGAGGTCTTCCAGCTCTTCCAGACATCTGTTCATAATCAAAAACAGGAATAGCTTGAGGACCTTGAGAAGTCCAACGAGTATAATCCCTAATAATAACAGACCTTGAAGGTAAATTAACACCATACATTAAACTAGGAGTAGCTGCAATCATTAAAAGATTACCCTCTCTAAATTCTTCTTCAATAATCTCTTTTTGTTCATTGAAAAGACCAGCATGATGAAAAACAGCACCATTTTCTGCAGATTCTGCTAATTTCAAACAAGTGGAAGTTGGCCTTGATCCTTTTTTCTTAGGAACCTCTAAAATAGCTTCAGCTACTTTTTTAAACCTTTTTTTCTGTTCTGAAGTGATTTTTCTTTTTATTTTACCTGCAACAAAATTTGCTAAACTTTCTGTAAATAATCTAGTTGAAACAAAACTTAAAGCTTGAGAATTATCTTCAATTGCTTTTTCAACAATTTTTACAACAACTTCATTCTTATTACTAGTGTTAAACATTTCTGTGTTTAAAACTTCCTTGTTCAATGGTACTGGGCGATAATCATGCTCAACTATTTTAGCATCTAACCACCCTTCAATTTCTTCCATATTCTGTAATGTAGCTGATAAAGCAACAATTCTAAGGTTTGGATTGATTATTTTAGCTCTTGTAATAGCACATTCAAGAGTAGGTCCTCTAGAATATTCTCCAATCATATGAAATTCATCAATAATTAATGTATCCACATCACGAAGCGTATCCCATGAAAAACGGGTTAATGCATCGAAAGATTCAAAAACCATTACAGATAAATCAGAAGAGTTTGGGTGTTTTCCTACTTTAATCCCATGATTTTCAAATTTTTTAAATTCTTTAACTTTCTCATTTTGTATTGAAATTAATGGTGCTGCATAGACAGCTTTTCCACCATTTAATATAGATTTTAATGTAGCCATGACTCCAAGAACTGTTTTTCCACTAGCGGTTGGAATAGCTATCACATAATTATCTTTAGTTTCCAAATATCCTGATTCAATCACATGTTTTTGAGCTGGATTAAATTCTTTAATATAAGGATAACAGTCCTTTATGATTTCTTTAATTTCTTTAGGTAAATTTTCCATAATAATCAATCAATGAATATAATTTTTATTATAATCTTAGCTCTAGATTAATATTAATTTTTAGTCTAATATTTGTTAAAAAATTAGATTTTTTCTTTTTTAATCACACAAATATCTGTAATTGAAGTATCAGGATATTGACCATCTGAATCCTTTTCAACAGCTTTAACCATATCCCATATAGTTAAAAGACCTAAACTAACACCAGTAATAGCTTCCATTTCAACACCAGTTTGACCAAGAGAATTTACACTTACAGTACATATGATCTCGGTACTTTTAACTTCAAAATCTACTTCTATTCCAGTAAGATTTAAAGGATGACAAAGAGGAATCATAGAAGAAGTATTTTTAACACCTTGTATAGCAGCTATTTGAGCAGTTGTTAAAACATTTCCTTTTTTAATCTTTTCATTTTCAATCATAGCTATTGTCTTTTCTTGAAGATTTATTTTCCCAGTAGCTATTGCTTTCCGTCTTTGATGATTTTTATCACCGACTTCAACCATGTGAACTCCTTTTTCTGTTAAATGTGTGAATTCTTCCTTTGACATTTAATCAACCTATAAAAACTTTTTAATAAAAATTTTAATAATAAATTTAATAATGATTTTAATAATAATTTTAATATTAACCTTAATACTAATCCCAATAAATAATTTTAGCAATAGTTTTTTATATTATCTAAAATATATTTTATAAGTATTATTTTATTTATTAATACTATTATATTTATAAATATTACTTTAAACAATATCACTTTAAATATTAATGCTATTTTTTATAAGTATTATTTTATTTATTAATACTATTTTATTTATATTTATTACCCAATATATTTATACTTGTTCTAATTTTATTCTTATCGTATATATTATTCTCAAAATTATTATTATTATTATTATTATTATTATTCTCAAATTATTTCTTATTTGAAAAATATTAATAATAAGGAATATCAACTTCTGAAAAATCCATTGCCCTATCTCGAGCATTAGATTGAAATTTTTCTCTTAATTTTTTGTCAGACAGAATTAAATCAATTGAATTAGCTAATCCTTTAGAATCAGTAGGCTCAACAAGTAAACCAACGTCATCAGTTATAATTTCCTTTATTCCACCAACATTACTACCTATAACAGGTTTTCCACAAGCTAAAGCTTCAATTAAAACTAAGCCAAAACTTTCTGAATAAGAAGGAAGAATTAAAAGATCTGAACTTTGAATTACGTTAGCTATATCATTTCTAGCACCAGTAAAGATAACATCTTCAACATTTTCTACCTTAACTTTTTCTTTCAAGCTGTTTAAAAGAGGACCATCACCAACAACAACCAAAACACAACCAGATTTTAGTTGTTTTTTTGCATCTATTATAGTAGCTACATTCTTTCTTTTAATAATATTACCTACAAAAAGAATAATAGGCTTGTCTTTAGGAATATTAAGCTCATTTTTAAAATTATAATTTGAATTATTCTTTGAGTGATGATCTGAATCATTATTAGCTATTTTAAACTCATTAATATCAACAGTATTCCAGTTTAATCTAACTTTTCTTTCTATATTTGGAATATTAGTTTTTAAAATTTCCTCTTTTAATGATTCACTAACTGCCAATACTACGTCTGCTCTTTTTAAGACAAATCGAATGATAGGTCTCATAAATTTATGCTGAGGATATAAACAAAACATATCAGAACCATGAGAAGTTACATAAACTTTCTTTTTAGTGAACATTCCTCCTAAAACAGCTATTAACCCTGCAGGATAAAGATAATGTCCATGAATAATATCAATATTATATTTTCGAACAATACGAATCAGATTTATGGTTCCAAAAAGAACATAAAACAAGCTTCTAAGACCAGGAATATTAATTCCTCTAGTTCCTATAACTTTAATTCCATTATTATCCATATAATCTTTATTAACTTCATTTTTAATATCTTTATGAGGATAAGTAATCACAAATACTTCTTCTCCATTTTTAAGAAGTTCTTTAGATAAACTATTAATATGTACTCCAACACCTCCAATATGAGGTGGAAATTGACCGACCATAGCTATTTTCATTTTTTATCCTCTACAAACAATTCATTTTTATAATTTCATTATTATAAATAATAATTTTTTTCCTAGGTTTTGAAAAGTAATAATTTAAGTATATAAATTATATTCATATTGATTTATTATAATTATATCTAATTTAATTATAATTATATCAATTAGATGTATAAACTAATAATATACTTAATATTTTTAGATATATGATAATTTTTATAGGATAATTTTTATAAAAAATTCTAATATTATATTATAATAGATTATATTAATTATTATAATATTTTTTATATTTAATTTAGAAAATATCTAAAAAATTAGAATTTAATAATCTAAATTAGAATTTAATATTTATATTTTTGAATTTAGCTGATTTCCTTCCATATCAACTAAAATCACATTAACATCCATATCAGCTCTTTCTAAACATCTTTCTTTAATAGCTAAGCTAATGCTATTTAGTACCTTTTTATTAATATTCTTATCTTTAAGAATATCAATCATTCCTTCGGTAGTTTTTGAATCAAAAATTGATTTAATGGTTTCTGTATCTGCACCACACAATCCTGCATGAGTAGCTATTATTTCTCTTCTTCCATCAGCAATACTATGTTTAGTATTGAAAATACCTCCAGCTACCTTAACAAGCTTTCCAATATGACCAAACAGGGTGATTTTATCAATTTCTCTTTTTTTAGCTTCTTCAAGCATAAAACCAATATAATTCCCTGTTTGAACAATTTGATCTTTCTTAACCTTTTTATTATCTTTAAGATTTAAATCTCTAAGGGCTAATTTTTCCCCAATATTACCTGGAACAAAAACAATTTCATCTTTTTTATACTTTCCTTCATCTATTAAAGCTATAGCCATATCGAGTTGACAAAGAAGAGAATCTTTATAAGCTTTTGTTGACATTGCCCTAGCTATGCCAGTAGTTCCAAGAATAGAAATCCCTCCAATAATCCCTAGTTTAGGATTCATTGTTTTTTTAGCTATTTTTTCACCTTCTGGAACAGAAATTATAACTTTAGCTATTTTTCCATCAGGAACAAGACCAGCTAAATTTTTTTGAATCATATCCAATGGAACAGGATTTATTGCTGATTCACCAACTGGAATTTGAAGGCCTGGTTTAGTTATAGTTCCGACACCAAAGCCACCTTCAACAATAACCTTATTCTCAATCTTCTCATCAATATCTAAATTATTAGTATCCATGATCTTCTTATAAGTATCTCTTTTATAAATATCACTTTTATAAATATTTCTTTTATAAATCTCTTTTTTATCAATTAATTCAACCGAAGAAATTATTTTTAAATTAACAGTAACATCTGGATCATTATAAGGATATTTAACTCCAATTGTTTCTGCTTTATTTTCATTTATTAGTTCACATTTTTCAATATCAACATCAAGTTCCTCAAAAGGAGTTATAATTTTAACAATATTAAATTCCTCATTAGAATTAATAATCTTTTTAATAGCTGCAAGTGAAGTAGCTGTAGCTATACTTCCAGTAGTTAATCCATAATCAACATTAGAGTGAGTATAATCATTTTTATCAAATTGATTTTCTTTTTCATAGTTATTCATAAAAACAGCTACATTAAATTATTTTAATAAAAATTAAGTATCTACAACCAATTCATATATTAATCAAAATATCAAGTCATATATTCATAATATTAATCCATATATTCAACAATATCTTTATCAATAATGATATTTAAAATAATTGAAAAATATATGAGGATACAATATAAAAGCAGAAAAAATATTTAAAAATATTATTTAAAAATATTAATAAAAAATATTATAAAAAGATCTAAAAATATAAAAATAACATACCAATAAAAACTCAGAAAAATAAAATTAAAAAATCGACATAGTTAAAAAAATAAGATTAACTTAGAGAAGTTAATATAATCAATAAAAATTATAAGAATAAAAATAAAAAAGAATTATAAGAATAAATAAATTAATATAAATTAAATAATTGAATAATTGTCTTAAATTATTGTTTTAATTTAGCCATTAATTCATTTTTACTTGGTGCTCCTACAAATTCAACAACACCATTAATAGCTATAGCTGGAACTGCCATTATCCCATAATCAACAGCTCTTTGTCTATCAGTCATTATATTAATAACCTCTACTTCCATTTCGTCCCCAATTTCATTTTTTGCTTCTTCTACAACTTGTTCAGCCATTGGACAATAAGGACAACTTGGAGATGTGAATACTTCTACTTTTAACATTTTTAATCCTCCGAATGTATTATATTAAATAAGATATAAATATGATTAGAATTACTAAATATAATTAAAATACCCTATTATTTATTATAGGATAATTTTTTATTAAGAAATTCTTTATTAATTGAATGATCTTTTAAATTATCTAATAATAATTTGTTAAATTATGATTTTTTATGATTATATTATGGATTAATAATCAATAATATACATCTAATTATATCAGTCTAAATTTATCATTAAATAATTAATATCAACAATTATCTTAACTTAGGATTGTTAATATTAACAATATAAATATGTTTTTATTAATATTTAAAATTTTTGATAGCTAATAAAGTTTGAAATTTAAAAGTTTATAAAAAAGTCAAAAAATAAGAAAAATAAATAAATTTTATTATCTCTCTTAAAAAATCAATACAAAACTAAAAATTAAAAGTTAAGAATTATATATAAAAAAATAAAAAGAGAGGAAAAATATTTGAATAAAAAATTTACAATCAAAACAATAAATAATGAATAATAAATAATTAAATAACAGAAATTTTAATCGTCCAGTTGATCAACATCATCTACTTGATCAAAATTTCCCATAGCAATAGCAATTCCATCGATAAGTAAGCTAATACCTAAAATTATAGATACATAGATTGGGCTTAGTAATGCGAAATATCCAAGGATTATAGTGATAATACCTAATAAAGCCATTAAAGCTGCAGATGCTTTTGTCATCATTATGCTTCTGGTGAATAAACCTACAATACCAGATAATAATAACATAAAACCAACTATATATAAGTATAATCCCACTAAAAGGTCAAATATCAATATATTTCCTAAAAGAATTATCCCTACAATAATACCAAAAATACCCAATATTACATGAGCAATAGAACTTCCTTTACTTATTGACCATAAGTTTGATCCAAGAATGATATAATAAATACCTAAAATTAAAATCCCAATTCCAGCTATAATAGATAAAACAAACTGACTCACAAATGGGAAAATCATAATTATAAGACCAAGAATAATTGCCACTATTCCTACAACACTTTTATTTTCCATATAAACACCTTCATTAATATAATCAATATATATACAATATAGTTATATATTAATCCCCTCTAATAACACAAATAATATGTATATTTATATTTAATGCTCTTAATAAATGTTTCCATGAGAAATGTATAAAATGAAACAAGGAAAAAAGAGAAATTTTTAAATAATAAAATTCAGAAGATCAAAAGATATGAATTAAAAAATGGATTAAAAATGATTAAAAATTAGATAAAAAATAAAAAAACAATCAAAAAACAATCAACATAAATAAAAAAAATAATTAAAAAGATATAGTTAAAAAATAGCTAAAAATATAGATTAAAAATGATTAAAAAATAATTTAAAAAATAAAATAAAATTTAATTTAAAAAACAAATTAAAATAACGTCTAAAAAATAAAAATTTAAGAACTAATCTTTTTATTTTTCTTCAGAACCAATCTTTTTATCTTTTGATTCTAAAATTAAAGAAATTCCTTCAATCATCAAAGCTATTCCAATGATGAGTGCTAAGTATAATGGATTTTCAAATATTAAATTAGCAAAAATTAAAAGAACAATACCAAATATAAAGAACAATAATGAAGATATTTTTGACATATTCTTTTCATTATTAATTATTCCAGCTATACCAAATATTATCATTAGAAACCCAATTATATACAATAAGAAGCTAGAAGTAAATAAGAATAGTGGGAAATTACCTGTTAAAACAAGTCCAAAAAAGAATGCAAATAATCCAACTAAAACATACAAAACACAGGTTGCTTTATTTTCATTCCAATGTTGAATACCCCTAATTATCCAATAAATAGCTAAAATACAGACCGACAAACCAGAAGCAACTACAAGAAATCCAACACTAAGAAGAGGAAATGCAATTACTATAATCCCAAGAATAAATGCTATTATTCCTATAAGTATTTTATTTTCCATTATTTCACCATATAAATATAAAATATTATAAATTAAACCATCAAATAAGAAATATAAATCAATGAAAATATAAGTAGATAAGAAATACAAGTAAGAAGTATAACTAAATTAAATTTAAATCAATTCAAATATAAGTAACTGAGAATATAAATAAATGAGAAATGTAACTAAATGAGAAAATAAAATTAATTAATTAAATATAATTAATTAAAAAATAATAAATTAAAAGGTTAAATAATAATAAATTAACCTCCCCCTTCAGCACCACCAGAAGTTAATGAAGGTTCTTCAAAATCACGATTTCTTTCTTTAAGCTCATCAACATTAAATTTTTTATCTTTGAAATCTTTATCTTTAATGTTATCTTCATCAACAATTTCAATTACATCTTCAGAATACCATAGATTTGGTTCTTCCATTTTAGCCCAACCAATGTCTTCTTCATCAGTTTTTAAATCTACAACTTTACCAATGGTTCCAGTTCCAGTATAACGAATATAAAAACCAATTTCGATAGTTTTTCCTCTTGCATCTTTAATGTTCATAAAATCCCAACTAAAAGTCAAATTAATCATAAATTAGTCGTATTATTAAAATTAATATAGGTTAATATAATCTAATATAAGATAATCTAAAATAATTTAAGTTATGTAATAAGATAGATATGTAATTAATATAATTAATGTAAGTTAATATAAATTAATATAAAATAATATAAAATAAAAATCAGTTAAATATTAAGGTTTTAATTAAATAATAAGCTTTAAATAAGTAATAAAGCTTAAATAAATAAAAACTTAACTAAATAACAATTAACTAGATAAAAACTTAGTTAAATAATAAAATTTAGCTAAATAATAAGATCTAACTAGATAATAAGATTTAACCATATAATAATCATAATTCTAATTTTCTATTTTAAATGATTTTATTTTAAGAATTATTTATTCTCAATATTTATTTTCAATAAAACATAATCCCCAATACTTTTAATGTTGTCAAAATGAACTAAAACTTCATCATGAGACAAAATGTTTTTCTTTAAAGAAACAGCTATCTTATTTATTTGACCGCTTGTTTCATTAAAATCAACATCAGTAACTTTTCCAATGTCCATTGCATCAATATCCAGTACTTGCATTCCTAATAAGTCTTTAATTCTCATTTAATCCCTCCGAAATAATAAAAAATACTAAAAGTTACTAACTTACTAAAAAGATATTAAAGAATTACTAAAAAATCAATTATTAAATTGATAGATTATAATATCAATATCATCAATAATTTCTTAATATCAATATTTTTGGGTTAATAATACTATCTTTGCAATATATTTGAATATCTTTATAATATTTTATAATATTATTTTATAATAATCTCTTTTTTGTAATAATACCTTTTTTATATAATAATTATAATAAATATTGTATTAAAAAATATATATAATTATCTATATTATCTAAAAAAATATCTAAAAAAGTTATTAAAACTAAAAAATCAAACAAAAAATCAAATAAAAATTTTAAAAATATTTAAGAAACAGATTTTAATAATAATAAAAACATAATAAAAACTATTAGACATATGAAAAATTCAATGCATAATAATTGATATAAATTTTTACATAAAAAATAAAGCTAATTAAAATGGGAAATAATGGAGAATAGCTATGGAAAAAGCATGTCAAATTATAATTAATGAAATTATAAATGGAAAAATAGTTACAAGGCGTGATTTAGAAATAGCTAAAAGAAAAGTTTGTAGAGATTATGATCTACCTAAGTTCATGAGTAATACTGAAATTTTAGAATGTACAACAGATGAAGAAAGGGAAATAGTATCAAATGTTCTTAGAAAGAAGCCTACAAGAACTATATCTGGAGTAGCTATTGTTGCAGTTATGTGCCATCCTCATGAATGTCCACATGGAAGATGTTTTTATTGTCCAGAAAGTGATGTTGCACCTCCTAGCTATACTGGAGAAGAACCAGCAGCACTTAGAGCTAGAATGTTTAAATTTCATCCATATGATCAAACATATAATCGACTTAAACAGTTGTCTACAGTAGGACACCCCATAGATAAGGTAGAACTAATAATAATGGGAGGAACATTTCCTTCAAGAGAATCATCATACCAAGAATGGTTTATATCACAATGTTTAAAAGCAATGAATGATTTTGGAGGTAACTCTAAAAAGAATAGTTCTAAAAAAGATGATTTTAAAGAAGATAGTTTTAAAAAGGTTAAAACATATCCTCCATATGATTATGTTCTACTCGAAGATGTTCAAAAAGCTAATGAAGATGCAAAAGTTCGTTGCATAGGAATGACATTTGAAACAAGACCAGATTTTTGTAAGATAGAAGATGTAAATAGAATGCTTAAAATGGGAGTTACAAGAGTAGAACTTGGAGTTCAAACCTTATATGATGACATATATGAAAAAATGGAAAGAGGCCATACAATACAAGATGTTATAAATGCAAATCAGATACTTAGAGATTCTGGAATTAAAGTAGCTATGCATCTTATGCCAGGATTACTCCAAACTCCTGATGAAGATTATGAAATGTTTAAAAAATTATTCAAAAATCCAAACTTTAAACCAGATATGTTAAAAATTTACCCTTGTCTTGTAACAAAAGGAAGTAAATTATATGATTTATGGAAAAAAGGAGAATATACCCCCTATACAGATGAAGAAGCTGTAAATTTAATTGTTAAAATTAAGAAAATTCTTCCAAAATGGGTAAGAACAATGCGAATCCAAAGAGATATTCCAGCTAAACTAATAGAAGCAGGAGTGAAAAAATCAAACCTTGGAGAACTTGTTTATAATAAACTTGAGGAAGAAAAAGTAAACTGTAAATGTATAAGGTGCAGAGAGATAGGTCATAAAATAAATAAATCAAAAAAAGACTTAAAATTAAATTATAATGATTTTAAACTATTTAAAGAGGAATATGAAGCTACTGAAGGTAAAGAAATTTTCTTATCTTTTGAAGAGGATACAGAAGAAACCATAGCTGGCTTTTTAAGATTAAGATTCCCCTCAGAGAAAGCTCATAGAAAAGAAATTACAAAATCAACAGCAATAGTTAGAGAACTTCATGTTTATGGAAATATGCTAGAAATAGGATCAAAAGGAAAAAATATTGGTCAGCACACAGGTTTTGGAGAAAAACTCCTTAAAAAAGCTGAACAAATAGCTATTGAAAATAGTAAAGATAAAATGGTAATAATTAGTGGAATAGGAGCTAGAAATTATTATCGTAAGTTTGGATATGAGTTAGAAGGTCCTTATATGGTAAAAAAATTAATATAATTTAATATAATTTAATATAAGATATTATAAATTAAATATAAATTAATATAGATCAATATAAACTAATATAAACTAATATAAACTAATATAGACTAATATAGACTAATATAGACTAATATAGACTAATATAAATCGATATAAGCTATTATAAATTAATATGCATTATATAAATTATTATGAACTAATACAAAATATTATAAATTGTTATAATTATCATAATTATTAATATAATTTGATTTTAATGATAATTAAAAATATAATTATAATAAATATAATAAAAATAATTAAAAATAAAAATAATAAGGCAAATTCTATTAAAAATAAAAATAATAGATCTGATTAAATAAAAATAATAAGATAAATCTGATTGAGAATAAATAAAGTAGGTGTGATAATTATGATGAAAATAAATTCTTCTGAAGAGTTAGCTATTAAAATAGAGCATACAAATCTAAATAATCTTGCAAAAAAAGAAGACATAGAACATTTAACTAAAAAAGCTAAGGAATATGGCTTTTGCGCAGTTGTTGTATCTCCATATTTTGTTGAATATGCAAAAAATCTTTTAAAAGATACTGAAATTAAAGTAGTAACAGTAGTAGGTTTTCCTTTAGGATTTACATCCCCTGAATCAAAAGAAAAAGAAGCAGAAATAGCTATAAATTCTGGAGCAGATGAAATAGATATGGTTGTTAATATTCAAGCTTTTAAATCTGAAGACTATGACACAGTAACTAAAGAAATTGAAATGGTAAGAAAAGTAACTGATGGCAAAATCCTTAAGGTCATAATAGAAGCTGAACATTTAAATGATGAAGAAATCATTAAAATAAGTGAAATAATCAGAGATGCAGGAGCAGACTATATAAAAACATCAACCGGAATGAGTGGACAAAGTCCAAAAGCTGCAAACATTGTTTTAATGAGAAAAATTGCCCCAAATATTAAAGTCAAAGCTTCTGGAGCAGTAAAAGATTATAAAACTTCAATTAGATTAATTAGTTCAGGAGCTGATAGAATAGGAACATCTTCTGGAGACCTAATCATTGAAGAGTACAAAAGAATTTATGACAAACAACTAATGGATGGCCCAAAGGGGTTTATGAAATAAACATGGGACATGATAAATATTAAACATAAAATAAGCTATATAAAAATATAGATTATATGAGGACATTATATAAAGATATTATTAAAGATATTTATAAGATAAATATTACACATTAAAAATATAAAAAGTATGTGAAAAAATGGATAATCATCATAAAAAAACATATTCAATATTTTTTAATGGTGAAACCTTAGAACTGAAATTAATATTGAGTTTAGAGGGCCCTAATGTAATGTATTTTACAAAATATAAAGCATTGTTTAATTCTGATGAGTGGGAGACAATTAACTTAATAGAAGGAGATTTAATCCCCCTTATAAATCAATTAGACGAAATTAATAGAAATAATAAAATGAAAAAATATGAAGAATTTCGAGAGAAATTAAATAGTATTTGGGAAACTTATCTTTTAGAAAGAGAAGCTATAAGATTAAAGATAAATCGAGAAAAAAATTTCAACAATGGAATAATAATCAAAAGAATAAAATAAATAAAATGAATAATATTCCAATATTATAGCATTATATGTTATAATAATATTGAGCTTTATAAAATAATATACATTTCATCCATAATAACGTAAATTTCATTTATAAATAACATTAATATCTTTATTTTAGTAACATATCTAATTTAATAATATGTTTACTTCAATCAGTATATTTACTTTAAATATTTATTTTTACATAAAATTTATATTGATTTTAGTTTTATATTTCAAATTTTTTATTTGATTTTTTAGTTTTAATAACTTTTTTAGTGAATTTTTTAATAAATCTTTTAATAAATTTTTTAATAAATTTTTTAGTATAATTTATTTCAGTATAATTTTTTAATTTATAGTATAGATCTTTAGTTTAACATTAATATTGATAGGTATTAAAAATAATTTAAAAAATTATTAAAGTAATGAAAACAAATAATAATATTATATTATAAAAACAATCAATAATATTATAAATATTTGGTGAGAATATGAGTGAAGAAGTAGGTAAAGGAAAAGTAATCGATGTTATGAACAACTATAACATATCAGACATTGTTGTGAAAGGAAAATTCTTTACAGCAAAATTAGATGATAAAAATGACTTTGATAAAGTCAAAAAGCTTGGGAAGTTTGATGTTAAATTGAATAGTGGAAGGATGTTATTTGATTGTGAAATTGATAATCAAACTTTATCTGAGGAGGGATGTATAATCCGAGGATACTTCGTAAAGTTCGAATAAAAAAGTATTATACTTATTCAACAATTTTTTTAATTATCATTTATCTTTTTACTGTTTTTACTACTTTTACTGCTTTTACTGTTTTTACTTTTCTACCTTATTTAGTATTGTTTTTCTTTTAATTTTTATAAAAATAAGCATGAAATTTAGTAATATTAATTATTTAATTAAAAATTATTTTTAATAAAATAAGTATATAATAAAATAAGTAGATTTTTATCACTTTTAAAAAAAATAAAAAATAAATAAATTTTAGTTTTATTAAATACTACTTTATACTCAACTAACATCAATAAACAGGTAAATAATTATTAATTGAATGACTAGAAGCAATATTAATAGTCACATAATTAGGTAACCTACCATTATCCAATTGAAATGCTAATATTAAAGAATACATATATATCACAGTTTGGTACTGCATATTCCCTAAAGAAGTACTAAGATAATTAGGTGCCCTACCATTACTATCCATAAAACTCACAATAGATTGAGCATAAGCATAGTGATTAGCTTTAGTTATTTGCCCATTAATAGAAACACCAGTAGGAGAAGTAGGATTAGAATAATAATTTGAATATATATCAGTAATTATACCATTATTAAAATTAATAGTAGTTTTTGCTAATACATATAAAAAATCAGGCATAGACAAATTATAGTATCCAGTTTGACTATAAACAGTCACATAATTTGGTAATCTACCATTAACATCCACAAAGTTTTTAACTCTTGAGGCAGCATCCGCAATTCCATACATACCAAGTCGCCTAGTTGCAGTAACTTCACTAGATGAAGTATCCTTATTACTTTCCACAACTGGAGCATTTTGAATATCTTCACTACTATTTTCTGTTTCTTCAACTAAGTTTAAATCTTCATTAATATCATCATTTTCAATATCAATTGCTTCATCAGTATTGTTCATTTCCTCTGCATATATAGGAGATATACTAATTAAAGTAATTACTAATATCCCAATTAATGATATTTTCATTTTAAAATTTAACATATTTTCACCCCCGAATAAATTAATAAATTAATAAATATTTATTACATAATTTTATATTAATATTAACTAAATGTTAATATAATATAAATATATAATAACTCATATCTAAAACTATATATCAAATGATATATAAATATATAAGGAAATATAATTCTAAAAAATAAAAACATTAATATAACTAATTTAAAAAAATATTGAACCAGTAATCCAATAAAGATAAAATAATCTAATTAAAATAGTAATAATCAAATATATATAATTATACTCTTTATTAAGATATAATCTAAAAAATTAAACAAAATAATAATTTTTAATTTATATACTCAAAAAGTCATTCTTCAAGAAGACTAAAAACTAATCAAATGAAATTTAATTTTTATAAAATGAAATTGAAAAGTTTATATATTAGTATAATCTAATATAAAATTAGATGTTAAAATAAAAAATTTAACATCAAAAAATAATGTTCCCAATTAATAAAAAATATAAAAATATTATTTATTTTTTAAAGTATTTTTTAAAAGTTTCCTCTTATCAATTAAAACATACTCTCAGTCATGGAAAAGTTTATTGGGAACATAATTTTCATATAAATAATTAATACTAATTTTAAAATAAGTCAATATTCTAAAAAATAATATGAATATCAGTATTATCATCTTCATTTTCACCAAGATCACATATAATATCCACATACAAAATAAAATAAAATAAGATAAAATAAGATAAGATAAGATAAGATAAGATAAGATAAAATTTGCATTCCACTTGTTTCATCTGTGCTTTAGCAATTTTCGTGCATTTGTTTTTTGCATAAAATACCAAAACCAATGAACTTTCACAATTTTAATTTCTTTTCATTCCTTTTAATATTGATTTTTTAAATTAGAATAATATATTTTCCCATAATTCTAGTTTTTAAAGTGTGTCATCAAATTAGCATAATCTATAACAAATTGCATATCTTTCAACCCTAATTTGGATTTGTAATACTTTTTTTCATCGTTTATTTTATTAACTTTCTCCAACATTTCTTCTTTCGTAGAACTAATAATATCATCTAAATTTTTATAACCTGCTTCATAAAATGTTACTGCTGCTAATGACCCAATACCATTGATTCTAACAAGACATGATAAAGAAAATAGACATTTAATCATCTCAACTGAAATATTTAATTCATCAGATATCATTTTTTCATTATTCTCTGATGTATAGTATTCATAAAAATTTTTTGTGTTTTTTATTCCTTTTTTATCTAAAGCAGAAATAGTATTGTTATCAATGATGGGAAAATCTTTAAATAGAATTCCTTTTCTGTTAAATATTCCTAATTCTCTCCTTAATATGTTCAAATATTCAGGTGATATCTTTGTTTCTTTAGATAATTTATCAATTTTCGTTTTTGTTAATATAGCTTGTTTTAAATCTGACAAATTTTTTAAACCACATCTTTCAAATATTTCAAAGTTATCGTCTATATTCTCATGTAATATTCGTCTACTTGGAATTAGATACTGATTCTTTAAAAAGATTTTATATTTTTGAATATCTATTTTCCTTAAATCCAAATTATATTTCATACTTTGTCCTCTTTTACATTATTATATAGGAATGTACTATTATAGGAATATACTATGAAAAATTTTTAAAAAAAATCATTTAAAAGAAATTATCTAAAAATAATGATTTTGAAAAACTTTAATTTTAAACTTTTATAAAAATTTTATAAAAATAAAAATCTTGATAAAGGATTTAATTAATAAAAAAATAACGATTTTAATTCCATTATTCATTTAATAATTAATGGGATAAAATTCTGTATATTTAGAATTTCTCTCAATAGGTAATCTACCAAGGTCTTTAACAATATTAGATAGCTGTTCAATAGAAGCATCAACACCATCTGGAGCTCCTGAAGCTTCAGATAATTCATCACCACCCAATGTTCCACCTAAATCATTGGCTCCAGCTGTTAAAGATATTTGAGCAAATTTAAAACCCATTTTAACCCAAGACACTTGTATGTTAGGTATTAAATCTCTAAACATTAATCTAGACACAGCATACAGTTTTAAGTCTTCTGTACCAGTTGCACCTAAATTTTTCCCTCCAGAATTATAAATTGGAGAGTATTCATACATAAAAGTCATTGGAATAAATTCAGTGAATCCTTTAGTTTCTAGTTGAATATTTCTTAAAATTTCTAAATGTTCAATACGTTCTTGGATATTTTCTACATGCCCATACATCATGGTAGCTGAACTTGGAATTCCAACATTATGAGCAGATTTTACAATATCTATCCATTTCGAAACATTTACTTTTGAAGGACAAATTAAATCTCTTGATCTATTTGTTAAAATTTCTGCTGCTGTTCCAGGTAAAGTATCTAATCCTGCTCTTTTTAAGACTTTTAATGAATCATCAACATCCATTTCAGATTTTAAAGAAGCATCATAAATCATTGTTGGAGAAAATCCATGGATTAAAACATTTGGAAATTCATTTTTTAATAGTTTAAGTAAATCTTCATAATATTCAATATTTGCATCAGGAAGAACCCCACCCATTAGACAAAACTCCCTAGCTCCATTTTCTACAGCTCGAGAAGCTTTATTTAATATTTCTTCATCAGTTAAAATATAAGCATCATGGTCCCCTAAATCACGCGCAAAAGCACAAAAACCACATTTAACAGTGCAAACATTGGTAAAATTAATATTGCAATTATTAATAAATGTTACATTATTGCCAACTATTTCTTTTCTTAAATAATCAGCTGTTGCAATTAAAGCAAATAAATCAGAACCACCAACATTGATTAAATAATTTGCATCTTCATAAGATATAGGTTCATCAAGAGCTTTATCTAAAATTTTTTTGGTTTTAAGAGAAATAGGCAACTTATCTAACATATCATATCACCTTATCAGAATTTCAATAATTATGATTAACTTATTTAACATATCTTTTTAAGATTAAATAAATTTTCGAATTAAATAATAATTTAATTAAATAAATAATAATTAATCAAGTGAATAATTTAATTAACTAAATAATTTAATTAAGTGAATAATTTGGAATTAAGTGAATAATTTAATTAAGTAAATAATAATTAATATAAGATTCAAGTATTTAAATGTACCAGTTTTGACTCTTATTGTTGTTTTGAGTTGATTTCATATATAAAATAATAAAAAATATATTAAAATAATTAAAATATAATAAAATAATAAAAAAATCATGTTAATATATTGGATATGACAAAAAATAATAAAGCAAATGTTGCTCCCAAATATATTAAACGAGTATATTTTCTCCCTTCATCAATACTTCGGATTTTAAGTAATTTAAAAGTAGAAAAAATAATGATAATATTTATAATTAATATTGTGATGAGATAATACCATTCCAAGTAACCAAGAAAAATTGGAACAAAACTTATAAAAACAACTATACCAAATAAAACACTTGAAATTTTAAGTGCATTATCCATACCCATATTTATTGCAATTGATTTTGAATTTATTTTTTCATCACCAATCATATCTAATGCATCTGATGCAATTTCTTCACCAAGATCTATAAAGAATGCTATAAAAGCAAAAGACCATACCATTACATTCCAGGGGTTTCCAACAATAATTCCTCCGAAAATAAATGTGATAGCTACAGAAAAACTTACCATCAAATTACCAAATAAACCCATCCTTTTGAATTTCCAGTTATAAAGAAATCCAATAATCCAAAATATTATTACCACTAATAGAGCAATATAACTAATTTGAAATGCTAAAACAAAACCTATTATGCTTGTTATTATCCATAAAACAATAACTGAAGTAGGTTTAATTATTCCAGAAGGCAACGGTCTTGTTGGCCTATTTATCCTATCTGCTTCTATATCAAAATAATCATTGAGAATAAGTGCAGAGGTTGAAATAAAAAATCCTACCATAAAACCAAGTATTAAATCATTTAAAGAAGGAAAACTACTAATTGCTACAAATTCTCCTACTACAACACTAATTCCTGCTGCAAATGAAAGATCAAATCGCATTAATTGAATAATCCCTTTTATCTTTTCAAATATAATAATTTTATCTATCATATAGTTAAAATCCTTGTTTTATAATAGTTTAATATAAGTATCTTTTTTATATTTTCATTGAAATCAATATTAGTTTGTAATCCAGTTATCCTCTCTATTCTCCACTTCCCTTTTCAAAATATTTTTCATTTGATTCAGTATTTTTTCTGAAATTTCCATAAAATCACCTAATATTATATTAATAATCATTAATATTAATATTTTTATTTATATACTAAGAAAATATTGATAAATAATTAAAAAATAGTTTGATATCTATTATTAAAAATATAAGATTCTTGATATTAAAATTACTATATTATGTTATTAATTAAATATCTTTTTCAAATGAATGTAATATCTTGAATGTTTAATTACTATAAAACACATAAATAATAACCATAAAACATTAAATAAAAAATAATAATTATAAAATATTAAAGTAAATATAAGATAATAATTTTTTAAATATCAATACTTAAGTCTTATACTATTGATTTTGAAACATCAAAATCTATATTATGAAGGAGGAATTAGTTTTGATAAAGTTATCCATTTTCTGAAAAGAAATTGAAATTTAATATTAAATTAAAAACTAAATCTTTTATAAGATATTATGAGGTAAATAATAAAACAAGAAAAATTGAATGTTACTAAAAACAAGGAACAACATTAACATTTCAGTATAGTTTTTAATTAATTAAATAATTTCGATTGGATAGGATACTAATATATGAAGAAAATAAAGAATTTATCTAAATTATATAAATTAATTTTAAAATATAGGATGAAATTATATCTAAATGGAGGAAAAATTATGGAAAAAATACATTTGTCAATCATTATAAATGCACCAAAAGAAAAAGTTTGGGACATAATGTTAGGTAAGGATACTTATCCATTATGGACCGATGTGTTTATGCCTGGTTCTTATTACATTGGGGATTGGAGTGAAGGAAGTAAAATTCTTTTCCTTGCACCTGATGAAAAAGGAAAGACAGGTGGAATGGTAAGTAAAATAAAAGAAAACAGACCATATGAATATATTTCCATTGAACATAGATGCGAGATAGAGGATGGAAAAGAAAAAGAAGTTGAATGGGCAGGTATGCTTGAAAATTATACATTCAATGAAATAAATGGTAAAACAGAAGTTTCAATTGATATGGATGCAGTTGAAGAATTTAAAGAAATGATGCAAGACATGTGGTTAAAAGCACTTCAAAAACTCAAAGAATTAGCAGAGAAATAGAAACTGGAAAATAAAAATCTAATAAAAAATAAAATAAGATGATTATGTAAAGAAAAATACTTTAAAATAAAAAAGAATATTTATTCTACTAGCTCTGCAAACCCTAAGTTTCTTTTAGTTGCAGTAACTTTTATTTTAACCTCATCACCTTTTTTAGTATTAGGTACAAAAAGAATATATCCTTCCACTTTAGCTATCCCATCTCCAGACCTTCCGATGTCTTCTATTGTAACATCGTAAGTTTCGCCTTCTTTAACAGGAGCATTATTGTAACCATCATTTCGATTATTCCCATAACTTCTATTATTTCTTTCAAACATTGTAAAATCACTTCCAATTTTTAATTTAAACATGTATTTATTATATATGAGTGTAAAATTAGCTAATAAAAAATAAGAATGATTTTGAAACCATTCCCTTCAAAAATAAATCGATTAAAATAAATACTAAAAGAATTTTAGTAATCAAATAATGTTTTTGTTTTAAGAAAAAAATAATAAACCATCAAATAATATTATTCCAAACTATATTTTGCACTATAATTTAAGTATGTTTTCCAAAGTATATAAATCAAGTGATTTTATTTATCATTCCTCATTTTTACAAATAAATTTTATATATTTATCATCCACATTGAAAATTTTACAATTAAAAACAACCTATCTCCATATGTAACATTGAACATCAGCCCATGCCTATAAAATTTTACATATTTCTTCAGATGAAAGTTCAACATCATATAATTGCCCAATAACATGTGAAACTCTTGAATTCGAAACTTCATCCAATAATATATCTATTTTTTCATCACTTCATTCCATCACTAAATTAACATTTTCAACATAATAAACATCAATATAATATTTGTATTGGCCTAATAATAAAATCCTTCTAAAAAATCTAAATAAAAAAAGCAATCAATAATATAAGATTACTTTTTTATTTTTTATATTTTTTAAATTATTTAATATTTAAATTTATAAATATCTCTAAAAGTTTCTTTTCTAATTCTGTTATACTCCTTAAATTTTAATCATTATTTTTGTTATTTTATTTCAAAGCATTTTCAAAAAAAATAGATAATTTAAAAAATATAATAAAAAAAATTATAAAAAATAGATAATTTAAAAAATATAATAAAAAGAAAAAAATTGAAAGAAAAAAATTGAGAGAAATAAAAAGAATCTTATAAAAACAAAAAACTTAAACTAATAAAAACATGCATAAAATAAGTAAAAAAGAATGCCGTGGGCCGGACTTGAACCAGCGACATCTAGATCTTCAGTCTAGCGTTCTCCCAACTGAACTACCACGGCAAATGGGCCGAGCGAGATTCGAACTCACGATCACCTCCATGTCAAGGAGGTATCATACCCCTAGACCACCGGCCCTATACCTTTCTAAGATTTAGTTTAATTCATATATAACCTTTTCTATTTTTTCTGAATTTTTATATTTTAGAAAGATTATTTATGCAAAATATGTTTTGAAATAATATAAATCTAATGAAATTTATGATTACACTTTCTAATATAGGTCACACAATGGTGGTTATAAAGTGGTACACTCTATAAAAAAATATAGATAAAACTTATAATAAAAATTTTTAAGTTAAATATTAAAAATATTTAAAATTAGATAGTAAAAACTGTATAATAAAAAAATAAATTGGTCAGAAACGACCAATAGTAAAAAACTTCCTTATTTAATAGCTAATTTAATGTCTTCAGCTTTTACAGTTTTCCTACCGGCATGGCGAGCATAGCTAACAGCACTTTTAGCTAAAGCTTCACCTTGTTCTTCTAGTGCTTCTGCTAATGCAATTTTTGCGTCATCACTAATTCTTTGAGCACCGGGATTTTTTAATATACGACCTACAGGTGCGATTGGTAATTCACTCATATTTTCACCTCCAATTTAAAGTTGTACAACTTAGTATATAAATGTATCGGTTATAAGCCTATAATATTAGATAATATCATAAAAATAATCTTTTTTAATATAGGATTATACAATGAAAAAATAAAAATCCTAAAATCTGAAAATTAAAGATTAAATAAACTAAGATATGAAAAATAGTTAATATAAAGAACAAAAAGTAATAAGAAAAATTTGTAAATAATTATTAATTTCATTAAAATTAAATAAGATTCATTTAAAAAGTTTGAAACATATCGAATATTGTTAAAAATCTAATTAAAAACTTTTATAAAGCTTTTAAAGTCTAAAAAATTATTATGATAGTGTTTTAAAGATTATTAATAAAATAAAGTACAGCTATAATAAAAAATCATATATTTATTCATATATTAAATAATTCATATATTAAATAAAATAAGTTTAATAGAATAAATTAAAAAATAAAAAGATAAAATAAAAAATAGAAAATAAAAATAGAAATAAAAATAGAAATAGAAATAGAAATAGAAATAGAAATAGAAATAGAAAAAAATAAAACAAAAAATAATATTAATAAAGTAATCTAATAAAAAAATGAAATACTATTAGAATATATATTTATTAATAAAGATTAAATTATTAAAAATATAACTAATAAAAATCAATTGGTGCAAATTATTAAAAATATAATTAGTAAAAATAAAAGTAATAAAATTATAACTAAAGATGGAAGTATTATAACTAATAAAGATGGAAGTAATAAAAATGGAACTGATTCTATGCTAAATATAAATGAAAAAACCAAAAAAATTTTAGATAAATCTCTTGATGAAGCTTTATCTTATGATGATGCATTATATTTGATGAATGTAAAGGGACATGATATAAATGGTTTAATATCTACTGCTGATTTAGTAAGAGAAGAAATTGTAGGTAATAATGTAACTTTTATTAATAATTGGAATATTAATTTTACAAATATATGCTCAGGTACATGTGGTTTTTGTGCATTTAAAAAAAATGAAGGAGAAGCAGATTCATTTTTCATGAATGTTGATGAAATTGTAGATATAGCTAAAAAAGTTCACAAAAACGGTGCAACAGAATTATGTATACAAGGAGGGTTACATGAAAATGTAGATACCTATTTTTATGAAGATATTGTAAAAAGTGTAAAAGCAGAATGTCCTGATGTTCATTTACATGCATTTTCACCAATGGAAATTTATTATGGATCTAAACAAGCAGAAATTTCAGTAGATGAAACATTAAAAATCCTTAAAAAAGCAGGTCTTGGAACGATAACTGGAACAGCGGCTGAAATCTTAGATGATAATGTTCGAAAGATCATATGTAATGGAAAATTAAGTGTAGATGAATGGAAAGATGTTATAAAAACTGCTCATAAAAATGGAGTTAGAAGTACTTCTACAATGATGTATGGGCATGTAGAAACATTAGAAGATAGAGTAAAACACATGGAAATACTCAGGAATATACAAGAAGAAACACATGGTTTTACAGAGTTTGTTCCACTTACATTTATGCATGAAAATACACCAATATACCAAAAAGGAAAGTCAAGTCCTGGAGCAACTGGAGTAGAAGATCTTAAAGTTTATGCAATAGCCAGATTAATGTTTAGAGATTTAATACCTAACATACAAGTTTCATGGGTAAAATTAGGTTTTAAATTTGCTCAAACATGTTTATTAGCTGGTGCTAATGATATGGGAGGAACTCTTGGAGAAGAAAATATTTCTAAATCAGCTGGTGCTTCTTATGGAAGTAGTACTGAAATAGATAATTTAAAAACAATTATAACTGATATTGGAAGAACTCCGGCACTTAGAGATACTTTATATGAAAATATAGTTGATATTTAAATTTTATCAATAAATTTATCAATTATATTATCAATTGTTAATCTTACAACATCTATTACTAAAAAATACTATTTTTGCTCTTCTTTGTTCCATAAAGTCATTATTTTATTATTTTTAAATAATTTTATCTGATTATTAGTAGTCATTTCTATTTCTCCAAATTTTCCTTTCTTAAATTCAATTGATTTAATTAAACTTATATTATTATTTTGTTAAATATAGTATGAATTTTTCAAGAGTATTTGAAAAGTAATATTTTTAAGAAAAATAAACAATATAAAAATTTAAATATTATAAAAAATAATATTATAAATACTGTGAGGCTTATGAGATTTATTTACAAATAAATGAATCTCACTCCAATCTTTTTTTAAAAAATACCCAAAATTTATCAATTTATAGCTACTTTTAATAATTCTATTAGGATTTATAAGAAATAGAAAATTATAATGAAAAAATATTAAAATTATACTTAATTATATTAAAATACCCTTTAAATAAGTACTGGTAACTTCAGTTATCTTAACATCAACAAAAGTTCCAATAACAACATCTTCCACAACCACAGGAATATAAGAATCAGTTTTAGCTATAAATCCACCTTTAGAACCTTTTTCAACCACAAGAACTTTTTGTACTGATCCAAGTAACTCTTTATTTTCATCTTGAGTAATTTCAGATTTAATTTCTGTTAAATACTTTGAACGTTTTTTCATAACTTCATGAGGTATTTCATCAAGAACAGAAGATGGAGCACCTTCTCTATGCCTATATTTTGATATATGAATAAGTCCTGGTTTTAAATCCTTTAAAAGATCAGCTGTTTTCTTAAAATCTAAGTCATTTTCAGTTGGATAACCTACAATTATGTCTGTAGCTATTGTTATGTCGGGAATTTCACTTTTAAATCGATTAACAATTTTCATATAATTTTTAACAGTATGTCCTCTTTTCATATCATATAATACAGAGTCACTACCTGATTGAATAGGAATATGAATAAATTTATAAACATTAGGCTGTTTAAAAGCTTTTATTAAATCTTCTAAATCATCACCAATATTATTAGGATGCATCATCCCAACACGAATTCTAAAATCATTTTTAATATCTGGATCCTTTGAGAGGTTAGCTATCTCCTTAATTAAGTCAGATAATTTTTCATTTGTATCTTTTCCAAAAGCAGCTGTATCTTGTGCAGTTAGCTGAATTTCAACACAGCCATCAAGCAAGGCTTCCTTTGCTTCTTTTTTAATTTCTGAAATAGGATAACTATTAAGTTTACCTCGTGCAAAACGAGTACAACAATAGCTACAAGCACCTAAACAACCTTCACAAATTTGAATAATATGTATAAGTTCATCAAAACGGATTTTTGGAACACCTACTTTTGTATCTTTAGAAAAACCACATTCTCTTGATATTTCACCATTTAAAGTGGTTTTTACAACATTAGTGGTTTTATTAAGCTGATGTGGTCCAATCCATGAAGTTTCTGGAGCTATTTTATCCAGTTTTTTTGGATCAATTTCAACCATACATCCACTAACAATGATTTTAAGCTCTGGAAATTGATCTCTTAATTTTTGTATTCTATTAGTTACTTTACTTTCTGTAGGTTGCTTTACATAGCAAGTATTTATAATAGCTACATCAGCATCATCAATAGAATTTACTATTTCAAAATCATTTTCTACTAAATTACCTGCCATGATTTGAGAATCAGCTTGATTAAATGTACAACCAAATGTATCTATAAAAACCTTTGAAACTACCATATTATCCACTAAAATATCAAATAATAAAAATTAACAGTAAAAAAACTTAAATAAAGAGTATGTACTAATATAAAAAATATAATATTAAAAAATTATAATCAAGATGTTAAATAATTAATATTAAATAATTAATGTTAAATAATTAATATGCAATAAAAATAAATATTTATAATCTATTTTTTAGCTCTTTTATCAGTTACTTTCCTTGAAACAATTTTATCAGTTAAATCATAATCATAATTATTAAATTTAACTGGTCTTCCATAAATTCTTTGGATAACTCGAGCTTTTGCATATCCTTTTCTTGTTTTTCTTTCTAAAGTTTTAATAACATTTATACGAATCACATATTCAGCTATTTTAACAAAATCATCAGTAGCAAATTCAGTTTCCCTGTCTACTTCTACCTTAAAAGAATCAACATTACCTGTTAAATCAACTGAAACGCCTATTCTTGAAGGAATTTCAATTGAACTTGCCCAAATTGTAGAAACATCCTTGGCAATTGAACTTGAAACTCTTCTTCCATCTTTTGTTTCAAGAGAAGTAATTTCAACTTCACCCATATCAGACAATAAAATATTATCCTTAGATAGCTTTTCATCAGGATAAATATCAATATGAGTCTTCTTAGAACTTTCATATTCACTAATTATAAGTCTAATTGGAATAGGTTTACTTTCAGTGATTTTATCTTTAAATACAGATTCACAGTTGTTACATTTTAGGAGTAATTCATTTATTTCTCCACTTTTTGAGGAGATTCTCTTTGATTTTAATGTATCTATGTTTTCTGACCCACAAATAGGACATTCCATTTTTAATACCTCTTGAAACTTAATTCTTTATATTCAAGAATTAATAAAATTAAAAATAATTAGATTAAAAATAATTAAATTAAAAAATTATATTTAAAGTAATTATATTTAAAATAATTAAATTAAAAAAATTATATTTAAAGTAATTATATCTAAGATAAATAAAATAATTAAAATAATTATAACTATAACTAAGATAATTAAAATAGTTAAAATAATTAAGATAATTAAGATAATTAAGATAATTAAGATAATTAAATTAACATTATTTACATTTATTATATTTCTTTTTATTTTTACTATTTTTATTTGTAATGTTACTATATTAATAGTTTAGGATTAATATTTTTAAAAATTAATTATTAAAAAACTAAAAATAAAAACAGATTAAAAATAATGAAAATATCTTCATTAAAAATGATAGCTATAAAAAGTAACACTTATTTAAACAAAAGAATTATTAATTAAACAATAGTTACTATTTTTCATTGAGATAATGTTTAACAAGACCCCCATCACTAAGAATATCTAGCATGAAGTCTTTAAATGGTTCAATTTTAAAGGATTTTCCAGAAGATTCATTAATAATAACACCCTTTTTCAAATCTAATGAGATAATATCTCCTTCTTTAGCATCAATATCAGCTTTAACAACTGGAAGACCAATATTAATAGCATTTCTATAGAAAATTCTTGCAAAAGATTTAGCTATTACAGCTGAAACCCCAGCTGTTTTAATAGCTACTGGTGCTTGTTCTCTTGAAGATCCACAACCAAAATTATCATCAGCCAAGATAATATCTCCTGATTCAACCACACTTGCAAAATCCTCTCTTTCACCAGCCATAACATGCCGAGCTAAATCTTCAGGGTTAAATGTTCTTAAATACCTTCCAGGAATAATAACATCAGTATCAATATTATCTCCAAATTTCCAAACTTTTCCTTTTATCTTATCCATTTTATCAGCATTAAACTTATTAATAAAAACAAATGAAATTATTTAATCTTTTTAATTATGAATTATAATATTATAAAAAACGTGTAATAATAAAACAATGAATTATCTTTAAAAATATAAAAATTATCAAGAATTATTTATTTAATATAAATTATAAGTTATTTAATGTAACTAATGACTTATATAACTAACGATTAATTAAAAAATGAAAAAATTAATAATAAAAAAATTAATAACTATTTTTCAATTTCAAATCCATGATTTTGAGCTTTTGTTTTAAAAACAATGCCTTCATCACCAAGATAGTCTTGAGTTGCTTTAAAAACGTCTTGATTATGTTTATCAATTAAGCCATAAATAGCTGGACCAAAAGAACTCATTCCAACACCATAAGCTCCAAATTGTCTCATGTTATCCATTAAAACTCTAACATTTTGAGACTGACGAGAAACTTCAATGTTTTTAAAACCAAGTTTTTGAATATTATTAATTGAATCTCCAACTGATTCAATGTTTTTTTCTAAAAGAAATGGAATGAGGTTCATAAATATTATATGAGATAGCTTTTCAACATCATTTTTAGGAACTGGACAGTATTTTTCAAAAATATCATCTTCTTTCATACCTGTAACCGTTGTATCGGCATCAGATATAGCTACAACAATTTCCCAATCCTCTGGAAAGTCATAACGACCAATTAGTTGAGGTGGTTTAGCTGGATTAACTGATGATGGTAAAACAGACCCTCCTTTATCTTTTAAATCATGTCCTCCATCTACAACAAATCCCCCATAATCAAATGCACCCATTCCAATACCAGAACTTCCACCTCTTCCAAGAATACTTCCAAGTTGTATACTATCAACTTTTTTTTGATTAAATTCACAGATGAGTTTTGCTGTAGCTAAAGACATTTGTGTTCCAGATCCTAAACCAGAATGTGGAGGATATGCCTCTTCAACAGTAAAATGGAAACCTTCATCGAAATTATATTTTGAAATTACTTTTTCTGCAGACATACTAATTTTTTTAAAAGCTTCTTTTCTTATTTCTTCATCAGTAATTTTTTCATTAAAATCAATGGAAATTCCACTTTCTGAATGCTCACATTGAAGAGTAAAATTAGGTTTATCTATGGTTAAACCAATACCACCATCTGCCCGACCATAAGAACCATTTAAATCAATTAGAGTCATATGTAGTCTAGATGGAGTTTTAATAATCATATAATAGCTCCTTAAGTTGTTCCAATAAACTATCAAGAATTTATTAATTTAATTTATTAATTTAAATAAAATCTAGTACAATATAATCTATTATCATATATTAATTTTTATATTTAATTTTAAAATTGATTTTATAATTAAATTATAAGATGATTTAAAAATAAGCTAAAAATTAAAAAACAAGTTAAAAATAAATTAAGAAATAGATTAAAAATAAACTAAAAATAAGTTAAAAATAAACTAAGAAATAGATTAAAAATAAGCTAAAAATAAAACAAGAAATAAATTGAAAAAATAAAAAATTACTAAATAAAATTATAAATAAAAAATATAAGAATGTAAATAAATTAAGAAAACTTAATTGAAAAATGTTACAAAAATAAAAATTAAAGAATAAAATAAAGATTAAAGAATATTATTCAATTTAAATCATCAATCTTTTTTAAATGGAACTGAAAATTCTTCCTCAATTTCTTGCCTATACATGGAATTCATTGTACAGAATGGTATTATACGACCATCAGGAACAGCATAATGAATTACACATTTTTTAACCCTGTTTTCATCAAAATTAAAAGGATCCATAAAATGCATACAAGATATAAGTAAAGAATTATGGTGGAAATCACCTAAAGCTTCATAAGATCTATCTTTAAATACATTCACCAATATTTTAGATATATCCAAAGAATCTGGAGCTTTACTTCTATCTAATACTTTTGGGATTTCTCTTGTAGCTTTAGCTAAAACTCTTGGCTTTATAGCAAAACCACCATTTTCTATTTTTTCAGCATTTTCATCTAAAAATTCTAAGAACCTATCAACATCAATAAAATCAGTTACTGGAATAATTTTCTTATTACTATCAATGAAAATATAGGTAGCTATACCACAATGTTGATGACAATTTAGTGTTACAGAGGGTTCTTCTCCTTCAAGAGCACCAATAAATCTAGAAATAGGCTCAACTGAAGAAGGAGGATAGAAATCATCTTCTTTAATTTGATTATCAGTTTGTTTAGAAGTTAAATCAATGAAATCAGGAATAGTAATTCTCTGCTCCTCTACTTGATCTTGAGGAGTTCTACCAGCAAAGGATACTGGTTGGAAATTAACTCCATGAATAATATCAATATTATCAATAGCAAAATTAATTATGTCTCCAACTTGATCATCATTAATCCCTTTAACTAAAGTTGGAACTAAAACAATTCCAAGATTAGCTTTTCTACAGTTTTCAATAGCTTGAATCTTTTGAGGAAGAATATTTTTACCACGATTATAAATATAAGGTTCCTCAGTAACACCATCAAATTGAAGATAAATAGTATTTAATCCTGCATCAGCTAATTCTTGAGCTAAAGATTCTTTACGTGCTAATCTTAAACCGTTAGTAGCTATCTGAGTATGAGAAAAACCTTCTTCTTTAGCTAACTTAACAAGTTCTACAATATCCTTTCTAACAGTAGGTTCTCCACCAGCATATTGTATTGCTGGAGTAGGTGCTGGATCTAAGCTACGTAAATTTTTTAACATCTGTCTGATTTCTTCAAAAGTAGGTTCATAAAGTTTTTTAGAAACCGCAGCATTAGCAAAACAAACAGGACATTTAAGATTACATCTGTTTGTAACATCAATAAGACCAAGTACTGTAGCAGTTTCATGATCTGAACAGATTCCACAATTATTTGGACAACCTAAACCCTCTTCATTTGACATTAAATCAACTTGAGGATTATTTATTGGCTTAATAGACGGTTTATAACCATCAACTCTTTTATATAATTCTGCATTAGTCCAGTATGTGTTATCAAAACTACCATGTTCAGGACACTCTTTTTTTATCCAAACTTTCCCATCTTTCTCATAAACTTCAGCTTCTACTGGTTTAAAACAAGTTGGGCATAAACTCATTGTTTTCTTAATAAACACCAAAATGATCACCTATCTTATTAACTAATCCTGATTAAAATTCAAATGAGATATGTAAACATCAATCATTCCTAGAATAAATATTAATAATTAAAATTTGCTGATATTTTAAATAATTGTTAATTTAGCATAATAATTAAATTAGTGTAATTAATTGATATAGTATTAATTGCTTACTAATGATATAATTATTAACTGAATTATTAATTGATATAATTAATTGATATAATAATATAATTGATTACTAACAATATAATATTAATTGATATAGTAATAATTAATAGTATTAATTGACATAATAATTGATTGATAGTAATTATTGATATAATAATTAAATTGAATAATTAGATTCTCATCATTAATAAAGTTTATTGAGTATTATTAGATAAATCTATTGAATATTATTGAATATTTGAATTTATATTGATAGTAAAAAACTTAAAATAATAATTCAAATTATTAATTAAAACTATCCCATAAAATATCTTTTTATAGTTCTAGATTAAGACAGTATTTTTATTAATTATCTAATTATTTTATTCATCCTATTCAACTGTTATCTTATTATTTTCTATTATATTATATTTATATTTAAGCATTATATTTATATATTTAAATTAAATAGTAAAGTTTAGTAAAAATTGATAGAATAAAATTAAAAGTAAATAAAAATAGGAAATATTATAAAAAATTAAAATAAAATCTAACATTTAATGAGCATTCAAAGAAAAAAATATATCTTTATACAATATATACAGAAAAAACCTAGCTATATATAGAAAAACCTAAATAAATTTAATACTAACAGCTAAAAAATAAAAAACAAAATAATAGCTAAATTCTAAGCTGATAGACAAATTAAAAATTGAAAAGCTAACAATAAAAGTGAATAAATTATAAACAACCAACTCTTATTCAATTAATAATTAATTATTAAAAATAAAAAACTGAAAAAGTGAAGATAAAAACAGAATTCTGAAATTATAATCAAATAAGTAAGTTTATAAATTAAAAAGAATTAATATGAGATAAGTAATATTAAAAATTAGAGGAAAATAATGTCAGAATTAGCTGCTTTTATTATGACCTGTCTAAGTGCAGTATACTTTATAATGCCTGCCTATATTGCAAATCTCAGTGGACTTGCATTTGGAGGAACAACACCAGTAGATTTTGGGAAAAATTTCATTGATGGACATAGGATTATAGGAAATGGAGTAACTTGGAAAGGACTAATTTTTGGAACAATAACTGGGACTCTCGTGGGAGCTATAGAAGGAGTCTTGATTTGGGACCCAGTATATGGGTTAATTGTGGGTTTCCTTTTAAGTTTTGGTGCATTATTGGGTGATGCGGCTGGAAGTTTTATTAAAAGAAGGTTAGGCATAAATAGAGGCAGACCTGCTCCAATATTAGATCAACTAGATTTTATTGCGGGAGCATTGATTTTAGCATCATTATACACAACCATAAGCTCAGAAACAGTGATAATAATTGCAATACTTACATTAATAATCCATTTAATATCAAACATGGTTGCATATCTCCTTGGAATGAAAGAAGTTTGGTATTAGTTGATTTTTTAGTAATTTATCTTATTTAAATCATATACTTTAATTATTATACTTTAATTATTTTTCTTTAATTAATATTTTAATTATTATTCTTTAATTAATATTCTTTAATTACTTTTTTATTTAACAGTTCTTTTTTACTAATATTTAAAACTTTTATCTAACAATTTTGGCATAAACTCATTTCTCATTTCATTTTTTGGTTTTATTTATTCTTTTTTTGTTTAATATTTCTTGAACAGTTCAATGAAAAATAATAACATTCGTTATATAGCAAAGATTTATATATAGTAAATAATATACAACCAACAGTAGGAGCATACTATTTATACCCTTTTTATCAAGATATAAATAAAAAAACAATTTAAGAATTGTTTAAAAAAATATTATTTATACGGGGAGAGTCTTGATAATATAAATAAAGCTCCTACAAGTATTCACTAAAAATCTTTTAAACTCTTTCTTTTTCTCTTAACACTTTTAACTGATGATTTTTGGTTATAAGCTCATCCTCCTCCAAAAAAATAGTTGATAGCTAACGCTAACATGTATTCAATTATAAAAAATTTAAATATTTAAAAAAATAATACAATAATATATATTAAGGTCATGATTCATATAAAAACGAATCTCACCCCAATTTTTTTTAAAAAAAAGAATATAAATTTATCAATTTAGCAACTACTTTTCAAATACACCATTATTTCTAAAAAAAATAAGATAAGGTGATAAATAATTATACTAAAAGTAAATATAAAAAGTATAGATTATCAATTAAAACAATTAAACGAAGCTCCAATGAGACTATAAGAATTACCAAGAGCTTCAAAAAAGCCTAACCATTCAGGAATTTCATAAACAAAAAGAGGAGTTCCAGTAGCTACAATAGGATTATCAACAGTAGTGATAGAACTACTTTTAGCTGATTTTGTAGTATCTCTCTTATAATAATTAAAGTTAGGAATATTATTAATTGCTTTTTCAGCTAGATTAACTGATTTTGAATCCATTGAAGGAGTAGCTATATAAAAACCATCCCCATAACCTTCTTCATGATCATGCCCTATAATAACAAGATCAAAATTTTCTTTAGCTATGTCATTTACAACATAATTATTAACCAATGACTCTCCATTGCTTCTACCAATGTAAAAATCATCAGGATTATCTAAAACCGTGACTTGATAATTAACTATATCTACTTTATTAAAAAGAGCATAAAACTTTACTGCAATAGGTAAAACATCAGCAGAAAGTTTTTCCCTTGAATGCATACCAGAAACAACTGCAATTTTATGTTCAGAATCTCCATAATGAGAATATGTAGATTTTGTAACATATCCTAAATTATTTGATCCAATAGTCTGAGTTTCACAAAGATTTGCAAATAAACATAGTCCTGCCCCTATTATTAATAAAAATAATATTATAATAAGAACCATACGTCTTTTTTTCATTTATATCTCCACTAATTTTAAATTATAATCTTTTTAAATAATCTTAAATAACTTTAAATAATTTTAAATAACCTTAAATAACTTTAACTAACTTAAACATTGTTAAATAACCTTAAATAACTTTAAATAACTTTTAAATATTTTTTAAACATTCATTCTCTAAATATTCATTCATCATAATTGCAGTCCCAATAGCTGGAGCAACAACACATTCTTCATCTGTTAAAAGCTCACTCATAGATTTAACTTCTAAATTTAAACTTTCAGCTGCTTTTTTAGCAAGTATATCTTTTCCAAGACCAGTAGTAACAACTAAATCTAAATTTTCTCTATTTACAACTTCTTTTAATGATTTAGCTATTTGATCAACTTGACTTTGATGAATATTCTTAGAAATATCAACAATATCATCAAAAGAAAGAATATCTAAATCAGCACATAATACCCTAGAAATTCTTCTTGCAGATTCCTCTTTAGACTTTCCAGCACCATCACAAGTATCACAAACATAATCATCAAGATTTATCTTATTTAAAACATTATAAACATCGGCAGTAATTGCAAAGAGCTCAGAAGCTACATTATATTCCTCGCCTTCAAAAGAAATACTATCAAGAAAACTTGCTAAATTGGTTCTAAGAGTTCCAGTATATACTAACTCTTTAGTTTTTAATCTTTCAAAATCAGATCTCCCTTTAGCACATTCTTTACCATTTTTAATTGGAATAATATCAGTAGTAGTACTTCCAGTATCAATAAAAATACAATTAGGACTTATTTGAGCAGCTACCTGTGCAGTAGCTATCCAATTTGCAGCAGCTACATCGAAAGAATTAGATTTTAACTCTTCTAAAGAAAGAACTTTTTTTGTACCTATAAATGCAATTGGAATAATTTTTGATGAGTTTTCATTGAAAATCTCTTTCGATTTATTAGCTATATCCAAAACACCTTCTTTTTTAGTTTCATAGGCATCGACAAGTTCTGCAGTCATTGATATACCTATACCATCAATAGAATCAATGTCACTGATATTTTGGATTAATTCAAATAAAGTATTTCCTAAATCATTATTATTACTCCACATAGGCAAATACTTAAAATCACAAGATATATCGATGATTTTATTTCTTTTTTCAAAATCAACTATAGCTAAATCAGTGTTTGCACCACCAATATCAAAACCAGCTATTCTCATAAAATATCCTCCATAATACATAAAATTAAATAACTATCTTAACTATCTATTAAAATAATACTTTAATTAATGATTTATAAAATATAGTCTATAAACTAACAATTTATTTATAATTTAATTAAATAATAATTTATTAAAATGATTTATAAAAATGATTTATAAAACTTCAATATCTAAATTATTACCATTTTTCTTAAATTTAACCATCTTATCAAATTTATTAGATCCAAAACCTTCTTTATATAATTTAGAAATATCAATTTTATTATCTAAAAGATTAATTATTGATTTTCCTATATTAAATTTAGCTATTTTACTAAGTCCAACATAAGGAGTAGTAAACCTAGAATTAATTTCTAAAAAATAAATAGAATTATTACCAGCAGAATAATCATCAGTTATAATTAAATCAACACCAACAAATCCTTTAATACCTTCAATAGATTCTACAGCTTTTTTAGCTATCAAAAAAGCAGATTCAAGATCAGGATGATTGAAAGGAAGTTCTCCTCCAATGTAAGATTGATTTTCTTTATTTATATCTATATATTGCTTATTAAAGCTAATTGGAATAGCTTTTTTACCATCAGAAATTAAGCTAACACTAAAGTTATCTCCATGAATATACTCTTGAACTAGAACTTGAGTGTTATTAGGAAAAACATTTTTTATATTATTTATATCTTCAATTTCAGATATAATAACCATATCCTGACAATCAACACCATAAATAGGTTTAACAATTAATTTATAATCATTGCTACTTCTAGTTCTAAAATCATTAGAAGATTTATTAATGTCACTATTTTTAGAATAATTAGAAAATTTATTAATATCATTAATTTTAGAATTCTTAGAATATTCATTATCACTAATTCTAGAATCATTGGAAGATTTTAAAGATTTAAATATATCTTTAATAGATTCTTCCCATGAAATTTCATCAGAGATAGTGAATTGAAAAGTTTTAGGTTGTTTTACAATACTTTGAAGATGTTTGAAAGTTAAAAATTTGTTAGAGCAGATTAAAGTAGAATTTGAATCAGAACCATAAATCTTTACACCTTTATCTTCAATTAATTTAGCTAAATTGTATAGATTCATATTCTCTTCAGCTGAAATAAACATACAACTATCAAATTTATCTATATTACTCTTTAGCCAATCTTCTAAAGACACATCAATAATAATCTTATTTTCATTAATATAATTATAATTATCTCCAATATATTTAAAATCATTAGCTACTAGAAAATGAATTTTCGTATCATTATCCTCTGAAAACGAACTTAATTCATTTAAAAGTGAATCGATTAAACATTTAGCTTCAGAAATAATCGTAGGATCGTTTTTTCCAGAAGCAGTGTAATATTCAAAAACCAAAACAGAGTTAACACTATTATTATTTACCATGAGAATTCCTTAGAATTAATGATTAAATATTAAAAATAAAGATAAAAAATTACAAGTAAAAAATTACAGGCATTTTATAAACACTTTAAGTATTTTAAAAATACTTTAAAAATGATATACAAATATTTAAACCCCACAATACTTTACAAATATTGAATCTATAAAAGTCAGCTCATTTTATCATATAAAATATTCATTCCTTTTAAATTCAAATCATCACTTGGAAACTTCATTGACTCATAAGCAGGGTTGAAAACTGTTCTAATTAAAGCATTATTATTAATTTCAAAATCAAAAACTGTAATATCTTCATCAACAATTTTCATTAAAGTAGTGAAAGTATCCATAATATCATCAGGAGAATCTAATCTACATTCTCCTTTTTCATAGCTATCTTCAATTATATCCAATATTTTCTTTCCAGCTGTTCCATCACCATAAGGATTTGGAGCTAAACTCATTTTATCATAAAAAGATTTATCATTTAAGATTTTATTAGCACTATCAACAATAAAGTCTTTATCAGCACCAACTAAAATATTTCCACCCATTTCAACAGTTTCAGGACGTTCAGTATTATATCTAAGAGTAAGAGAAGGAATATCTAGAGTAATAGCCTCTTCTTGAAGACCTCCAGAATCAGTAACAATAATTAATGATTTTGACATTAAAAGTAAAAAGTCTAAATATCCTAATGGTTTTATAAGATGAACATTGTCTAACTTAGATAAATCTTCATATAAGCCAAAATTTTCCATTGTTTTTTTAGTTCTTGGATGAATTGGGAAAACTATGTTAAAATCTTTAAGTTCAGCTATTGCATCGATTATATCTGTTAAACGCTTTTTATTATCAACATTTTCAGCCCTATGCATAGTTAAAGTAATAATATTATCTAATTTTAATAAATTTAATATTTCATTAGAAAATGATGAAGATTTAGAAGAATCAGGAGAAGTAGAATTATTAGAAGAGTTAGAAGAATTGGAATAATTTGAAGGATTGAAAGAATTTGAAGGATTGGAAGAATTTTCAATATCATCAATATGTTTTTTAGCTATTTCTAGATTTCTAAAACAAGCATCAACAACAGTGTTTCCAGTTATAAATATATCTTTTCTAGAGATGCCTTCAAGAGATAAATTAATAGCAGATTTTTCAGTAGGAACAAAGTAATACTTTGAACAAACATCAGCAGCTTTTCTATTAACTTCTTCAGGCATAGTAATATCATAAGATCTAAGTCCTGCTTCTACATGACCTACAGGAATATGGAGTTTAGAAGCTACTAAAGCTCCAGCTAAAACAGCATTTGTATCTCCTTGAACTAAAAGTATGTCTGGAGTTTCTTTGAGTAATATTTCCTCTATTCCTTCCATCATCTTACCAGTTTGCTTACCATGAGAAGAAGATCCCACTCCAATGTTATAGTTAGGAGTAGGTAATTCTAACTCTTCAAAAAACTGATCAGACATTTCATGATCATAATGTTGACCAGTATGAATAAGAATTAATTCATGACCTCTAAGAATAATTTCATCAATTACAGAAACCATTTTTATAATTTCAGGCCTTGTTCCAAGTACAATAGCTATTTTCATCAATTATCTCCTAGTTTTAATTTAATAATTTATTAATGTTTTTAGTATAATTTATTAATAGTTTTAACTAATTTTAGTATAATTTTAATATAATTAATTAGTAATTTTAATGTTGTTTATTACTATTTTAAATATATATTAATTGAAGGTTTTAATAACTAAATTAATAGTTTTAATACAATTTATATAATATAAAGTTTGAATAAGTATAGTATAAATTAATTTTTTAAATATAAATAAATTTGGCTAATCTATTATCTATCATTAATTGTTTTATATACTAACTTTCTAAGAAATAATATTTTTTGGCATAGTTAAAAAAATAATTGTTAACAAAATTTTTATATAAACGTGCTAAAAGTCTTAAAAATAAAAATCCGTAAAATAAAAATATAATATAAATAAAAATATAATATAAATAAAAATATAATATAAATAAAAATTTAATTTTTATAAAAATGATGAAAAATGATATTTGAATGAAGAAAAATGATATTTGCTCAGAAATCTATTTGAGCTCTTTTATACCATATTTCATGATTCCAACAATTTTTAACAGATCCTAAACTATTTTGACTGCTAGTTGTATCAGCAATCATCCATTTACCATTAACATAAACTTCAGCCCAAGTATGGCCTATGTGTCCACTAGATTTGAAAGTAGCCATACCATTGACATAACGAGCAGGAATACCAGAAGCTCTTAAAAGCCCAATCAACAAGTGAGTTTGATCAACACAATTACCCAATTTACTAGATAAAGTATTAACTGCACCTTTAAGAGTCTCAGTATAAGATTGATATCTAATATTATCCCTTACCCAGTTAAAAATAGCAGTAGCTTTTTGCAATTCATTAGTGCAGCCTTTTGTAATTTCTTTAGCTTTAGCCTGAATTTTAGCATCATTCACCTGACAATTCTTAGTAGGTTTCAAATACTCATCTAAACCAATAGGAGGATCAGTACTTCCACCAGTTCCACCATTAATTTTACTAGAACTATCTACAGTCACATCAACATAATTGGGAATCGCTTTATTATTATGTATATAAGACCCTATTCGTGCAAAAACATAAATCATCGATTGATATTGTAAATTGCCAAGACTAGAATTAATATAGTTAGGAGCTTTTTTATTTGTTTCATAATAGTTTGCTGTGGATTTAGCTAAATTAAAAAATTCAGCTTTATAAATTTTTCCAAGTTTATTATTTCCTGAAGGGTTAGAAGGAGCACTGGTTGTTAAAACAGCTATATTAGAATTTACACCTGAATTTTTATTAACAAGTGCTTTTGATAATAGATATAAGAAATCATTAGCAGAATAAGTATCAGCACCTATTTTAACTGTTGATGGCATTGCATTATTAGTTTCAATGTAATTTTTAACCCTATTTGAGGCTTCAAAAATATTAGTCATAGAAACAGATTTAGTTGGATTAACAACTTGAGAACCAGAACCAGAAGAACTATCTGAACTGGAAGAATATTTTGGAAAATACTTATTAATAGGATGAGTAGCAGAAATAGAAAGGGTAAGAGTATTAGGCAATTTACCACCATTATCTGCAGACCATGCTAAAATACGACTGTTAGCATAAATAAATGTCTGAAATTTCATCTTACCTAGTTTTGTAGAAATAAAATTAGGAGCACGATCATAATTTTTTATATATTTATAAGCATTAACATTATAAGTGGAGAACTGTTTTTTATTGAGTTTTCCATTGATTTTAGAACCTGAAGGACTTTTCGGGCTTTTAACACCAGATTTAACTGCAACTGTATTCTTCTTTTGTTTATATTTATAATATATCGTTAAAGATGATAGATGCATATATTCTTCCATTGAATATTTTTGATTTTTAATAGTAACATAGTTTGGCAGTTTTTTATTTTTATCAGTATAAGTTTTAATATTTTTACTAGCCTTTAAAACATCAGATTGAGACACTTTTTTAGCTTTAGTATTTCCATCACTAGATTCAGCAGCAGAAACACTTGTAATACTAATCCCAATGACAAAAATAGCTAAAAGAACCAAAATCAAGATCTTTTTTTTATATTTTACCATATATTTTATACCTCCAAAAAAACTGATATTCCTCACAATTATCAGTTCCAAATAAAAATCATAACAAAAATTATGATAATAATATATTTAGTTCATACTATATAAAATTTAAGTATTAAACTCATAATTATCATGTTTAGTAAACTCATAAACTATAATATTATCATATATTACTGAAAAATTACAACAAATAATTATTTTCACAGTTTTATAAAAACTTTTAAAAGTAAATTAAAATCTATATTAATCCCATAATCTAAAGACAGAATGATTCAAACTTTTCCAATTTTGTCTGGATGATTAATATTTTAATACTATTTCTTAAATTATTTCCTTTTTGAATTCTAAAAATCACTTGTTATTAAAAAAAAATGATAAACTATTTATTAAAAAAATATTAACTATGATATATTTTTTATTTTCTTATATTCTAACTGTTTATTACTTATAAATTGTTGAATAGTTTATAAATATTGTTTTTAGTAAATAGAACAAATTTAGTTAGTATTATTTAAGTATTATGAGATATAAAGCTTTATATTACTACTAAAGAATTTTTTAAATTATAGTAGTATAGTATTGAAAATAATAAAAATTTAGGTATACCTAAAAATATAAGTATTGATAAGAAAATATAAAAAAAGGGGTGAATGAAAAAATGAAAAAAATAAATAAAAAGATAATATCTAAAAAAATGATACTAATCTCAATACTGGTAATTACAGCAGCATTAACAATAAGCACAGTATCAGCAAGCGAAGTAACAATCAATCAAAATACCACTGGAGGTATAAAAGAAGCAATCAAAGGCAACTCAACAATCATACTAGAAAGCGGAACTTACAAAGGAGAAAACAACACACAAATTGGAATTGAAATAGACAATGATGATCCTAATAATTATAGGAATATTACTATAAAAAGTAAAAATCCTAAAAATAAAGCAATAATAGACTGTAGCAACACATGGTTTATAGGAAATACAGTGAATTTAACATTGATAAATTTAATAATAATTAATGGCCAAGGAACAGAAGACAGTGAGTTTGTTCAGGGAATTATTACTAATTTAAGAATAATAAACATTATAAATTGTTCATTCATGAACAATAACCTAACTACTGGCTCAGTAATTAACAACATCCAAATTTCAAGTCCAGATGGAACTATTACACTTACAGGTAATGCATATATTATAAACTCAACATTCATCAATAACAAAGCAAATTACGGAGGAGCAATATATAATCAAGGAAACATAACTATAACAAATTCTAACTTTACAAATAATTCTGCTAACACTGGAGGAGCAATACACAATCAAGGAAACATAACTATAACAAATTCTAACTTTACAAATAATTCTGCTAATACTGGAGGAGCAATACACAATTCTATATATAATGGATTAGTGAAAATCTATTCTTCAATTTTCCTAAACAATAAAGCAATAGGTGAAGAAATGGGAGGAGGAGCAATATTTAATAATTATTGTGATATTCCAATAATTATCGATTCTTGTAACTTTATTAATAACTCTGCAAAATTAGGAGGAGGGTCTATTATAAGCCAGGGAAGTTTAAATATACTTCGTTCTAAATTTATAAATAACACTGCTATTATTGGAGGAGCTATTGCACCATCTGTAGGAGAACTAGGCTATATTTGTAATATTTATAATTCATCTTTTATTAACAATAGTGCACTAATGGGAGGAGCAATATTTAATGGAATGACATTAAATATTTTTAATTCTAATTTCACCAACAATAAAGCCAATGAAACAGGAGGAGCAATACACAATTATATTTTACCTTTAAATGTTTCTAGTTCTAATTTTAACAATAATTCCTCTCCTAAAGGCAGCGATATTTATTTAAGTGTAACCCGATTTCCAGTTTCTATAACATATAATACATTCTTAAATAGCAAAAATAGTTCCATATATTATATTAATGAAGAAGGAATGAATCCTGGATTTGAAGGTAATATTTCGGTGGTTAAAATCAGTCATAATTGGTGGGGTACAAATAATATAAAAGGTAAACTAGTTGGTATTAAACCAATAAATTATTATACCATGAAAATTATGACAAAAACAAGTAATAATAAATTATATGCAACGGATAATCTAAAATTATATTATTATTTTGTTCTTAATGGTACAAATAGTAATGCAAATGCTAAATCTAAGTTACAATACTTTAAAACAAGCCTATATTATAATAATAAGCTTTTAAAAAATATTGATGGAAGAACAAGTACCACCCAGCAAATTACTTTATCAACATTGAATAACAAAATCAAGGCTAAGTTAGACAAGCAAGAATCTGAAATCAAATACACAGCCCGTAAATTAAAAACAACAAGCAATTTCCAAATAGCATCAAAATCCAAAAAATACACAAAGCTAAAAATAAGTTTAAAAGACAATAAAAAGAAATCAGTGGCTAAAAGTTGGATAAAAGTATACAAAGGCAAAAAATACTTAGGAAAAGCAAAAACAGACAATAAAGGAATAGCATACCTAAAACTCAAAACAACAACAATCAAAGGCAAAAACAAAATAACAACAAAGTACACAGGAACAGGAATATACACATCATCCAAAAAAACAAAAACACTCAAAATATAAAAACAAAAAAGTTAAAAGAGAGTAAAAATTAAAATTATTTTTCAACTCTCTTTAAATTTTTTAAGTATTATTTAAATCTTCTTTTTCTTAAATTATTATTTTAGTTCTTTTAATTATAATAATCATCTTTCTCATTTTATGAACTATAATAAAAAATTTATTAGCATAAGGTTATAGTTATCCTTTAAAAGAAAATGTCTTGGTCTGAGATTAGTTGTTACTCATATTATGATTTTTTGTTGATATAAAAGTATAATAATGATAATATATTAATAAATAATAAAGTTATACTAATTAAGAGTAAAGTGATAATTATGAATAAAAAAATAATAATTATAGGGTTTATTTTATTGTTTTTAATGATAAGTATAAATTCTATTAATGCCAGTGACACAAATAATACTAAAAAAGATTCTAAAATATGTGTATGGAGTTATTATCCTAGTTCTGAAAAAATAGGAAATTTAGAATATATGGTTTATTATGATAAAGATAATAATAGTAAATTCAGTGACTCTGATAAACTAATACAAAATATTAAAATTAAAAAATTCAAAATTAATAAACAAGGGAAATATAAGGTTAATATTCAGTTTCCTGGAAACAATGAATATAATCCCTCATCAATAAATCATACGGTAATATTTACTGGCAAAGAATATATAGGTGGATATTCCACTAATAAACTATATAAAACTTATAAAAAATATGGGCATACCTATAAAAAATATAAATCTTATTGGACTACTAAATACCTCAATGGCAAATCAGTTAAAAAATTTGATGGATATGTAACTAAATTAATAAGTGGTAAAAAATATAGATTATTGACTTCTAAAAATGTTAACCTAAAAGGAAGTTTTTTCAACGAAGGAAAATATAAAGCATATTTTAATGGAGATAATAAAATAATAATAAATATGTATGGATATTATTATCCTATAGGTTCTTTTGTTAAAAAATATAATAAAATAGGATACATATTATTAAATAAAGATTTTTATACTGTTTACTATAGTTATCATACCTATAATGTTTATACATTCAATTTTTATGAAAATTCTATTTCTAAAAAGTTAGTGAATAAATTTTCTAAATATTTATAAAATATTATTTTATAACCCAATTTAGATTTTAGCTCCTGCAAGTTCTCTTTGATAACAAACCACTTCATTATTAATAATATTAAATGCTAACTTCATTAATGGAGAACTATTTGAATAATCAGCCATATTTAATTTAACAATTCCTGTACAATATAACCCTGAAAAATACTCTAATGTTTCATTTAAATAAATATTAATTCAACAAAAAAATAAGGGGGAAAAAGGAATAAAGGTTTAGGGATAATAAATACTTTATATTAATTTCATACTCCTCCTTCCCCCCATAAAAAAAAAAAGAATTACAATTTTATAGTCTTTTTCTGTGTGTTACTAGTATTTTAATTTTAACTTGTTTTCCAACACCCAAATTCTTAACTTGAACCTTTAAAACCCTAGACTTAACACTAAACTGATACTTAACAATTTTACTAGTCTTAGACAATTTCTCCAAATACCAATTCTTAAAATACTTAACATAATCCTTAGAACCTAAAGCAGATCCCACATTTTTAATAGTGTAAACTTTACTATAAAGATTAAAACCTCTATACTTCCCTACTTTAACAAGCTTAGAAATCTTAACAATACTAATCTTAACTTTCCCAACTACCTTAAAAGTCTTACTAACATTAAAACCAAGATAATCATTATTACCAGCAAAAGAAACCTTAATAGTAGATTTTCCAGCCTTTTTCGGAGTATAGGAAAGTTTCCAAACACCAAGACTATTAGTAGTAACTTTATAAGTTTTACCATCAACAATAACACTAATAGTAGTATTAGCCAATGGTTTACCACCACTAGTCAAAACACCAGAAACAGTAAATGGTTTTCCTACTTTAACATTACTTGGAATATTAATACTAGAATTAGTAGCTAACTTACTAACATTAAAAGCCTTATTTTCAACAAAACCATCATACCGACTATCACCCTGATAAATGAGGGATAGGTTAAAGACACCAGAATGTTCAGGAGTATAATTTAAACTCCAAACACCAACAGAATCAGTAGTCACATTAAAGGTTTCACCATCAATAATAACTTCTAAATTAGCACCAGATATTGTATTATTATTCTCATCTGTTAAAACACCAGAAATTAAAACTGTTTCATTAACCTTAATATCAACAGGAATAACAATACTAGAATTACTATCCAACTTACTAACATCAAAACTTGTACTATTAATAAAACCAGTAAAATTACCAGTATCAGATTCAGTGTACTCAACAGTAACAGTGTATGTTCCTGTATGATTAGTTAAATGCTCAACAGTCCAATTACCACCAACAGAATCCACAACAACATCACTATACAATATACCATCCACAGTAACATTAACAAAACCAATCACACTAAAATTAGCCAACTGACCAGTAATAACCGCAGTGTCACCAACATGAACACCAGAAGGAACCAATATAGTACTGTTAGTACTATTTTTAAGCACTTCAAAGCTTGTAGTATTAGTAAAACTTGTGTAATTATCATTACCAGCATAAGTAACACTAACAGTTATATTTCCTGTACGATTAGTAGCATAAACTAGACTCCAACCACCATCACTACCAATGGTAACATTATAATCATTTCCATCAACAGTAACAGTTAAAATATCAGAGCCATTACCAACATAACCCTCAAGCTGACCAGAAATAGTAACATTCTCACCAATACTCACAGTTTCAGGACTAACAATACTAGAATTAGTATCATTCAAACTCACAGTAAAACTAGTTACATTAGTAAAACCAGTATAATTATCATTACCAAGATAATCAACAGTTACTGTGATATTACCTGTACGATTAGTCAAATAAGTTAAATTCCAACCACCAGTACTATTAATAACAACATTTTCATAAAGGTTACCATCAACAGTAACATTCAACAAATCAGAACCATTACCAATATAATTAGCCAACTGACCACTAATACTAGCAATAGTACCAACATGAACATCATCCACACTAATAGTAGAATTAGTATCCAACTTACCTGCAGAAAATGTGAAACCTACATCTTGACTATCCAAAGTCGCAGCAAAAACATTATCTCCAACATTAGACACATTCCAAACATCAGTAAAATTACTAAGATTATCAACAACAAAAGTCTGATTGTTATAAGTACCATTCACCACAAAATAAGGCAAATACTCAACACCATCATTATTCATACTAGTATTCAGTACTAAAAACGCAAAACTAACATTATCACCAAATTTAACATTATCTAAACTAGTAAGATTAGTAACATTCAAAATAAAATGATTAACCGTATCAACACCTAACAATAAGTCAGTTATATCATTAACACCCCACCAATTATAATTAAAACTACTATTATCATTAAAACCAGTGATGTTCACTCCAACAGGAGCCAATATACGATTATACTCAACAGTAACATTAACCAATGAACCAGTCTTAAGACCACTGAAATTCAAACCAGCATTAGTAGCAAAAATATTATTACCCCTGATAATAAAATCAGTCACATTAATAGCACCACTACCACCATTAACAAAATAAAAACCACTACCAACAGTAACATTAACAGTATTATTCAAAAACAAAACACCACCAACATTACCACCATAAGAATAAACATACACACCATAATCCACTCCAGTAATGTTGTTGTTGGCGAAGGTTATATTGGTGTTGTTGCTGCTGTCTGCATACAGATAAACACCATTGTATGTTCCTGTGATGTTGTTGTTGGCGAAGGTTATATTGGTGTTGTTGCTGCTGTATGCCTCCAGATAAACACCTTGGTAGTATGTTCCTGTTGTTGTTGCCATGTTAGATAAACACCGGGTTATATTGGTGTTGTTGCTGCTGTATGCATACAGATAAACACCCCTGTTCCTGTGATGTTGTTGTTGGCGAAGGTTATATTGGTGTTGTTGTTGCTGTATGCATACAGATAAACACCATGTTCCTGTGATGTTGTTGTTGGCGAAGGTTATATTGGTGCTGTATGCATACAGATAAACACCATATATGTTCCTGTGATGTTGTTGTTGGCGAAGGTTATATTGGTGTTGTTGCTGCTGTATGCATACAGATAAACACCACACCATTGTTGCTGCTGATAAACACCATTGCCTGATGTTCCTGTGATGTTGTTGTTGGCGAAGGTTATATTGGTGTTGTTGCTGCTGTATGCAGACAGATAAACACCATTGTATGTTCCTGTGATGTTATTTCCATCAAAATTCAAATTATTAATACCCTTAGAATTAATACGAACACCATTAGAATTACTAGCACCATTACCACGTATACTATTATTAATAAAAGAAACAAAAGAAATAGCCTTACCATTAGCATTAACAAAAACAGCACCATAGTCAGTATTACTTATACCAGAAATAATAATATTATCCTTAATAACTATATTCGTTAAATTATCACCAGAACTAGTAATATTAATACTAATACCAGTAGTATTAATATTATTACCTGTAACAGTTAAATCACTACTATTACCAACAATAGCATTAGTATAACCAGTGATAGTTAAATTAATAAGCTTAACATTAGATGATGTGATATTAAACAAAATACCAGACCCATTGATCTTAACATTACTACTATTACCTTTTATAGTAGCATTACGAGTCACATTAATCTGACCCAAAGAATAGTCACCATCATCAAGATTAATAATCACTTCATCAGGAGTACTATTATCAATAACACCCTGAAAACTCTCATTTGTAATATTACTACTATTAAAATAATACTCATCTGCACTAACACTAGACAAACTAAACAAGAATAAAAAAGCTAGTACTAGCACAAACGAAACAAAAAACTTATTTTTAAACATAAATAATTCTCACTCCTATAAAATTATAAACAAAAAAAGCACAACAATAAATAAACACTCACTATTAAATGAACACTCACTATGCACTTTTTATAATAAATATAAAGAAACTACTATAAAAAGCTTACTACTACAAAAAAGTGAAAAAACAATAGCCACCCCGCAAAAACAGTGAAATAGCTGTTTAAAAAAGAAAAAAAGAAGAAAAACAAGAATAACACAAAAACAAGAACAAAAAACAAAATAAAAAAAGAAGCAAAAAATAATATAAGAAGTGAGATTCAATAGAAAATAAATCCATATTGAATCTCTAGCTCATACACATTACAAAATATTGTAATTAATTTTATATAAATTTTACTATTTTTAATACTAATTATAAAAAAAGTATTAGTATTACAAAGCTCCTTATTCTGATTTATAAATAAGGAGTAAAAATAGGTTAATATACCATACTAGTCTCATATATCAACTCTTAGGATATAGAAAAAATCAATTAAAGCCAAATAAAAACTGATAAAGCTGGTAAAAAACTGATAAAAATATTATTTTACTTAAAAAGAATATATTACAAAAATCAGATATTAATTAAAAGCAAAAAGAATTATAATATAAGAAGTGAAATTCAATAGAAAATAAATTCCTATTGAATCTCTAGCCTATACACAATATAATATATAATAATTAATTTTATATAAATTTTTCTATTTTTAATACTAATTATAAAAGAAGTAATATTTAAATATTTGTTAATACATAAAGAAAAATATCGTAAGATAAGATATAAACGTAAGAAAATACTAATAGTAAGAAAAATATAATATTATAATAAAAAACATAAGGTAGTTTAATTATGATAAAAGCTGAAACAAATATTTATGACAAATTTCAAACCGTAATACCTAAAAAAATAAGAGAAAAATTAGGATTAACAAAAGATCATGTTATTGAATGGATCGCAGATGAAAATGGAAAAGTAGAACTAAAATTTAGAAAAAAATTAACCGATGATGATGTAAAAGGCATGATATCTCTAAAAGAAAAAACAAATGCAGTTAAATTAGTAGATGATATCTATAAAAAAGGAGATAAAAAAATATGATATTCATAGATACTAATTTTTTTATTGGATTTTTTATTAAAACTGATTTCTGGTTTGAAAGAGCAAGCGAAATAATAAAAGAGATACCCATTGAAGAAAGAATAATCTGTCAAGCTGTTTTAAACGAAATAATAACATTAATAGGTATGAAATCAGATGTAAAAACTTGCAAAAAAGTATACAACTATTTAAAAGATACCTGTACAATATTTAATGAAAATTCTATCCCTAATATCAATGATAAAATAATTGAAACTTACATAAATTTTAATGGTGATTTATCGTTTACAGATAGTACAATCATCGAATCTATGAAAGAATTAGGAATAACAAAAATAATAAGTTTTGATAAAGACTTCGATAAAATGAATGGAATTGAAAGGATTTATTAATCTTTAAAAAAATTAAAATATATAAGAATCAAATATCTCGTTTTCTTTCTACTCTGTATTCATTAATAACATTTAAAAGATCATCTTGAGCTTTTTTAATAGTCTTCTGTTTTGAACTTTTTTTCCACTTATCAATCACACTATTTAAAGCATTTGTATCAGCAACTGCATAATCATCAAAGAATTTAATATCTAAATCAGTTTCATTAATAATAGGAACTTCATTTTTTTCAAACACTTCTTTTGCCTGTGGAGACATTGTTTCATTATCTTTACTAGTTATAATAGCTTTCACACCAATATCGACAATATATTTAGCTGTTTGTGAACCTCCTCCCTTTGAAGATAAAAAATACAAAACATCTCCCCTTTTCAATTTAAACAAATTATTAGCTTGTTTCAAACCATTCTTTGTAAATGAATCAATTATCTTAATAGGTGTAAACATAGATAACTCATTAAAATCATCAAATTTAAGCCTTTTGTTTAATTTCTTTTCAAGAGATTCTTTAAGTTTTTTCTCCTCATTATACTTTAACTGAATTGTCTTTAGAAGTTTAATTTTAGAAGCTACTTCTTTATCCTTTAAAACAGCTTTAGACTCTTTTAATTTAAGTATCTTTAAATCTTTCTCAATCTTAGATATCCTATTATCTTTCTCAGTTAACTCATTAGCTAATAAATTATTTTTACTTTTAAGCTTTTTAATAATATTATCCTGATTCTTAATTTGTTTTTCTTGAGATTTATTAATATTTTTAAGACTATATAACTTTTCTTCTAAATCCTTAATACCAATAATGTTATCTTCAGAATCAGCTAATTCTTCTTCATTAGAATCTATATCTTCCTCATTATCAATAAGATCATATATTTCAAATGCTTTAGAAATAGACTCAATTATAGGTTTATCATTTATTAAAAAAGATTTCGCCTGATTTAGTATTTCATAATAATTCTCATTAACAATATCCTCTTTATCGATTGAGTTTAGATTAATTTTAGCTTCTAAAAACTTCCTTTCAAGCTGATTTAGCTTATTTTCATAATTCTTATATGCCAAAATAGCTGCAGAAAGTGAATCCCTCTTATGAGCATCCACAGACACATTACTCATATTTACAGTATTTTCTGGTAAAAAATCACCACTACTCTTTAAAAAGTTATTTACAAGTTCATTTTTATATGATACAGGAATATCATTTTTTGGAGCAAATATTTTTGAATTTAAAGTAGTAGCTAATTTTTTAACAGCTTTTGGAGAATTTTCAACATCAGTAGCTATTAATATAGCTCTTCCAAACTTCATTATTATATTTATAATTTCAGACTTAGTTATCTCCTTAAAACTACCTAAAAAAAGTAAATTACCATTAAGATCTAATATAGCTAAGCCAACTGTTAATCCCGGATCAAATCCCACAATTATTGGTGTTTTAAAACTATTTGAAGTTTTATCTTTTTTATCCTGTTTAATTTGAATGTTATTCAGACTATCCCTCATTAATTGTAACAAATCTTTATTATAATTTTAGTATAATTTTAGTATAATACTCATTGTTACACTATTTTTTATAATATTTTTTATAATTATAAAAATTTTTTATTTTTATAAAATTAAGAAATCTTTGATTTTTTAATAATTATAATATTTCAAATATTATTCAATTATAACATATTTAATATATAATATATCAATTGTTTTATAAATAATATATTTCTTCTTTTTATAATATTTTTAGTATAATTAAAATTTTTATAATTAAAAATTTAAAAAAATTTCAAAATAAATAAAATAATAGTGTAACCAACCCAAAAAAATAAAATAGAAAACACTCATTATAAATATAGTAATATTTTATAAAACAAGAATAAAAAATTAACTAAAATTTTGTTAAATTATATTGTTAATAAATTGTCAATTTTATGATTGAATAAACTTAATTATGAATTAAATGAAACAAAAAATAAAATTAGCTATAAAAGGATTAAAACATGAAGTTTATTTATGTTGATGAAAGTGGTGGTTTGAAAGGAGATTTTAATTATTTCAATATTAGTCTTTTAGTATTTAATGATGAAAAAGAATTAAAAAATTGAAAAATACCATTAAAAGATTTAGAAGAGGTAAATATAGAAAACAATTAAAAAATGTTAAAGAAATTAAAGCATATAAAAGTGATGAAAAACTAATCAAAGACTTATTAAAAAATTTGAACAGAATGGAAATTGAGGTTTATTCTATATACTATAATAACAAAAAAGACCCTTTAAAAAATTATTCTGTTAATGAAATTTATCAATTTTTGATTTTAGAATTATTAAAATTATCAAAATTAAATAATACTCCTAGTAACCTATTTATCGATAAATTCCTACCTAAAACTTTAGAAAAAAAATTTACAAGCAATTTAAGAAATTTTTTAAAAGACAATACTTCTAATGTTTCATGTGTACATTCTGAAAATAATACTGGCATACAATTTGCAGATTTAATTTCTTGGTCTACTTTTCAATATTTAGAAAGGAAAAATGAAGCATACTTGAAAATCATTGAAAACAAATATATTCTAATAGAGTTTAATCAAAAAGAATAAAATAGTGCCTTTGCCTTATTTCTCTATATACTCATAAAGAGTGTAGACACACTAAGGCATCAAGAGAAATAAGGACTTACTAAATACACATATATTGTATAGACTCATTTTCTATATATATATATATATATATATATATATATTTTACTATTATTCATGCACCTAAAAAATTATAATTCTTAAAAATAAATGTAAATAAAAAAGTATAGAATAAAATATTAATTTAAAATAACTCATTAGTTAAAATAAACTTGTTATTTTTGGAGCTAATTCCCGTTACATTCTTTTTAGGATTTTAAAAAAATGTTATATCCTATTTTAAACTTTCTAAGCTGTTTAAAAGGCTGTTTTCTAATGATATTTTCATTTTATAATCAAAAAGATTTCTTACTAATACTCTTTTAAATCCTTCCAATGCATAATCATCGTATTGGAATTTTATATTATTATATTCTATATCCATTAATATAAGATTTTCAGGATTAAGAGGTTTTATATTATACTCTTTAGTTGGATCAAGCATATCTTTTACTTCTTCTACTTCCATTTCTTCTTTACCAACAAATAAAAAGATTCTCATCATTTTCCTAATCATATTCCAAAGAAAGCTTTCTCCATAAATATCAATAAAAACTGGTTCATAGCTAGATTTGTTAAAATTAACATTCTGAAAATTCTCATTAAATCTCCCAATAGCTTTTAATTCACCTACATAATGAGATTCAATGAAATCTCCAGATTCTTTTAAATCAGAAATATATTTTGGAGAACTTTTCAAATATTTAGGATTTTCTAATTTTTGAGAATATTCTTTATCAAGATTGTAAGTATCTGATGATTCTGCATCAATGTCAAGATTATTAATATTATTAATATTATTATTAGTATTATTAGTAGTATTATTAGTAGTAGTATTAGTATTATTATAATTACTATTACTATTATTTTTACTATTATTATCAATATCAGTATTATTAGTATTAATATTAGTATTATTATTTATGATCTCAATTTTGTTTATAGTTCTTACAGTAGTCTTTTGACTCTTATTTCTCTTGGAAAAATTAGTAAAATCATGTTCTCCCTCAAATAGATTAGCTAATTCATTCATACGAGAAATATTAAGATCTTTTTCAAAAAATATATACCTATAATGTTTAGATTCAGCATACCTTGGTTTAAATCCATATCTAACTGGAGCTTTAGCTATTATTTGAATATCTTCTGGAAGTTTATGATTAATCTGATTAACTATCACTTCCCTATCACTCATAAAGCTAATCACATTTCCAAGACTATGTACTCCCCTATCAGTACGGCCAGCTATTCCAAATTTAGAAGAGTTTAAATCATTGATATAACCTAATTTTTTTAAGGTGTAAATGAGTTCTCCTTCAACAGTTCTATGGTTTGGTTGGCGTTGAAATCCATGGAAATTAGTTCCAATATAAGCAATTTTTAAAGCAACCTTCTTCATAAAAATCAAATCAATAAATCATTCATTAAACATAATTTAAACCTTAATGAACTTAAAAATAATTCAATAGTATCTTAAAATAACTTCTTAAAACAATTTTTATAATAATTCTTTATAATAATAATTATTTATAATAATTTTTATTAATTTTTATAATTTTTAATGTATTTAATCATTTAATTTAATATTATTATCTTATTTTTTATTATTAATAATATTTTTATATCTATATCTTGAATTATTAAATTTAAATTTATAATTGAATTATATAAAATTGAATTATATAAATTTATAAGTTGAACTATTAATTTAAACTATTAAATTTATAAAATAAATTATAAAATAAATTAATATATTATATAAATTTTATTATACTATATAAATTGACTTATATATTACATATTATATAATTAATTATATATAATACGAAAAAATAAACGATTAATTGAATATTATATAAAAAATAAACGATTATTTAAATATTAATTAAAATATTAGGTGCTTATATGTCCTTCAAAGAGGAAAAAATGTTAATAATGCCTGCAGTTGATATAAAAAATGGGAAATGTGTTCAATTAGTGCAAGGAAAACCTGGAACTGAACAAGTTATAATAGATAATCCTGAAAAGGTAGCTAAAAAATGGGAAGATGAAGGTGCCGAGATAATTCACGTGATTGATCTTGATGGAGCCTTAGAAACTAAAGATAACCTCAATACAATAGAAAAAATTTTAAAAGAAGTTAATGTTCCAATTCAACTGGGAGGAGGAATTAGAAGCATTGAATATGCTGAAAAACTTTTGAATTTAGATATAGAAAGACTTATTATTGGGACAATGGCTATTGAAAAGCCTAATACAATAAAAAAACTATCTGAAGAATTTGGATCAGAAAGGATAATGGTATCTCTTGATAGTAAAGATTCTAAAGTAGTGATTAAAGGTTGGAAAGAGAAAATTGATAAAAAAGCTACAGATATTAGTAGAGAGTTTCAGGAAGCTGGAGCAGGAAGTATTTTATTCACTAATGTAGATGTAGAAGGACTATTAAGTGGTTTGGATATTCAACCAGCAATTGACTTAGTAAATTCTGTAGATATTCCAATCGTTTATTCTGGAGGAATAACAACTTTAGAAGATTTAAAAAAACTTACTACAACTGGAGTTAAAGGAGTAGTTATTGGATCAGCATTATATAAAAATAAAATAAACTTAATAGATGCATTAAAATTACAGTCCAAATAAAAATAAAAAAACTAATAAAACTAATAAAACCAATAACAATAGTATTTATACTAATAATATGAGCAATCATACTAATAGAAATAATAATACATATTATTAATAGTATTAATAAAAATAATAAGAATAAATAACAATAATAAGGATAAGAATAAAGGATAGAAATAATAAGAATATTATTAATAATAGTACTAATAAGAACAATGAAAATATTAGTAAATAAGAAGGTGGAAAAATGAAAACTGTTATGGCAACTGGAACATTCGATCTTTTACATCCTGGACATGGATTATACCTCCAAAAAGCTAAAGAACTAGGGGGAAAAGATGTTAAATTAGTTGTTGTTGTAGCTAGAGATTCAACTGTCCGTAGAAAGAAAAGGATTCCAATAATAGGAGAATCTCAGAGATTAGAAATGATACGGATGTTGAAACCTGTGGATGAAGCTTATTTAGGCCATCCTACAGATATGTTCAAGATAGTCAGAGATATTCGCCCAGATATTATCGCAATAGGTTCAGATCAAAGTTACAAAATAGAGGACTTGAAAAAAGACCTTAAGAACCAGAAAATCGACTGTGAAGTTGAAAGAGTAAGTAATTATAGAAAAGCTGAATTAGACAGTAGTTGTAAAATAATAAAAAAAATAAAGAACTCTGATTTCACAGAAAAAAGTTTAAAAGATTGTTAATCCTAAAAAGTTAATAAAACTCATTTTTAAGTTTAATGATTAACAAAAATTTAAATAAATTAAAATTATCCTAATATATTATTTTTATCCAATATATTATGTACTAAAAGTTATGTACTAAAAATATATTAAAAAATATATTTATACTAAAAAAATCATATTTATTTATGTATAAAATATTTAATAAAAGTATCAAATTTTAATAAAATATTATTATATTTATAAAAATATTATATTTGATAAAAAGTATGTAATTATTGAAATTTTATTTGTAATATAAGTTTTATTTAGAATATAAGTTTTATTTATAATATACTAAAATATAATCTAATAAAATAAACAATCAAGGTGTTTAAATGACAGAAGTGACTATTATTGGTGGAAGTGGATATACTGGTGGGGAATTAATTAGATTATTGCAAAAACACCCAAATGTTGAAATAAAGAATATTACATCTAGACAATATGATAAAACACCTGTAAACAAAATACACCCCCATATACAAGGATCAGAACTAGTTTTCAAAGATATTACTACAGATAAAATTGATAGTGATATTATATTTACAGCAACACCTCATGGAGCATCAATGAATATTGTTCCAGAGCTATTAGAAACTGGTGGTAAAGTTATAGATTTAAGTGGAGATTACAGATTTAGAGATATATCCACCTATGAAAAATGGTATGGAATAGAACATGTTTCACCTATGGATGCTGTTTATGGCCTTCCTGAAATTTATAGGGAAGAAATTAAAAAAGCAGACCTTGTAGCTAATCCTGGTTGCTTTCCAACTGGAGCAATACTTGCAAATCTTCCATTATCCCAAAATAACTTAGTTGATAATATAATAATAGACTCTAAAACAGGTGTGAGTGGAGGGGGAGTAAATCCTAATCAGGCATTCCATTATCCAAATTGTGCAGATAATGTAATTGCTTATAAAATTACAAGTCATAGACATGGTCCTGAGATTCAACAAGAATTAGGGGAATATTCAAATGTTAAAGTATCATTCACTCCCCATTTAGTTCCAGTTATTAGAGGAATATTTACTACTAGTCATAGTTTCTTAAATAATATAGTAGATGAAAATATTGATTATAGTAAAAATATTGATGATGTTAAAAATGATATAATTAACCTTTATAGAAAACAATACAAAGATGAGCAATTTGTTAAAATACTCGATGATGGAGAAACTCCTAATTTAAATTCTGTAAGAGGTTCAAATTTTGCCCATATTGGAGGATTTGAAATAGATGAAAATGGTAGATTAGTTGTTATATCTGTTATAGATAACCTGGTTAAAGGTGCCTCTGGACAAGCTATCCAAAATATGAATATAATGTGTGGTTTCAAAGAAGAAGCAGCCATAGATAGTTATGGAATGAGACCCTAAAAATTAATATTATATAAAAATAATATTATATTAAAAATAAACTAATTATATATTAAATAATAAAACTAATTTTATATTAAAAATAATTAATACTAATAAAAATAATTAGTAATACTCTAATAAAAAAAAGATTATAAATAATAAAAACTTCGTTTTTTAAACTTATAACAACAACAATTTTTATAAATAATAAAAATATATAATACTAAATTAAAAATTATATTGAAATTTTATATAAATTTTATGTTAAAATAATCAATTAGTTAAATTACTTAGTTAAATAATTAATTATAATTAATAATAATATTATTTTATAATTACTAATAATTATTTAATAATTAAAGATAATATTAAAAATAATAATTAGAAAGGAGTTAATAAATAATATCTTTTAAATAGGGGATAAAATGAAAACAATAATAATTTACTTTTCAGAAAGTGGGAAAACAAGAATTGTTGCCAAAACACTTTCTGAAAGTTTAAATACTGATTTAATAGAAATAAAAGATTTAAAAAAAAGAAGTGGATTTTTTGGTAAAGTATTTTCTTCAGTAGATGCTTTTAGAGAAAATAAGACTGAAATTAGTCCTTCAAACATAGACTTGAGTGAGTATGGATTAATTTATTTTGGTACTCCAACTTGGGCAAGCAATGCTTCTCCTGCAATAATAACCTTAATTGATAAATGTGATTTGCGTGGAAAAGATATTGTACTATTTGCAACCATGAATGGTTCTGGAGGACGTTCTGCTATTGAAAGAATGAGTGAAAAAGTCCAAGCTCGTGGAGCAAGAGTAGTTGAATCTTTTACTATTAAAACTAAAAATAAAAGTGTTGAAAAAATCGAAGAAGATAGTTTAAATATAGCAAAATTATTAGATTTAAGTTTATATAATTATTAAAATATGGTGCTTTAATGTTAAAAAAATTAATGGATTCCTATAAGCTATTAATTATTATACCTGTGATAATAACAATTATATCTTTAGGATTAATAGCTTTTAATGGAATAGATGAAGGGATAGATTTAAAAGGAGGTTCAGTGGCAGTTTTAGATATGAATCAACCTACAAATTCTTCTTCTTTAGAAAATCAGTTGAAAGACTCTTTAAATAACCAAGGATTAGGTGTTGAAGAAGTAGATGTTTTAAGTAATATAGGTACAGATATAACCGTTCAAATAGGGAGTGAGGTGAATTCAACGGCATTTAGCCAGGCATTGAATGGAACAGGAACTGTTGTAAGTTATAATGCAATAGGTCCTATTTTGAGTGAAGAAGCTATGACCCAAGTTTATTGGGCAATGGCATTTGCATTCTTATTTATGTCTATAACAGTCTTTATAATATTTAGAGAACCAGTCCCATCAGTAGCTGTTATATTAGCTGCAGCTTCAGATATTATTATCTCGATGGGAGGAATGTCTTTATTCAATATTCCTTTGTCAATAGCTTCTGTTGGAGCTCTTCTTATGTTAATTGGTTATAGTGTTGATACTGATATCCTTCTTACAACCAGATTATTGAAGAGAAAAGAAGGAACTCTTGTTGAAAGAGCAAGAGAAGCTATGAAAACTGGTATGACTATGTCCATTACAGCTATTGCTTCAATGGTAGTTCTTTATTTAGTTACAATTTTCTTAATCCCTGAAGCAACAACTTTAACCAATATTGCAGCAGTTTTAATGATCGGATTAGTTGCAGATATATTAACAACATGGTTTATGAACCTTGGAATTCTTAGATGGTATGTGGAGGCGAAAAAATGAAGAAAAGACATTTAAAAGAATTTTTCAAGGATAAAAGAGTTATATTATTAATAATATTAATCTTAGCAAGCGCAATTAGTATTTCAACTCTTGGAATTCAACAAGGTCTTGATCTGAAAGGAGGATCATTAATACAACTTCAACTTGAAAAACCCGTTGATAAAGAAACAATGGATGTTGTAACTACTGTTTTAGATAAGCGTCTTAATTTATATGGAGTTCAAGATGTAAAAGTCAGATCAAGTGGTGATCAATTAGTTATAATTGAGATGGCGGGTGTTTCGCCAGAAGAAGTTGAAAAACTGATAGGGTCTCCAGGTAAATTTGAAGCCAGAATAGGTAATGAAAGTGCCCCAGTAGCACTTACTGGTGCAGACATTACATCGGTTGATATGTATGAGATAACTGACACACAATGGATGGTTCCATTTAAAGTATCCACAAGCGGAGCTCAAAAATTTGCAGATTTAGCTGAAGGAAAAGGTGGAGAAAAAGTATATATGTACTTGGATGGTAAGTTAATTGATGAAAACCCTCCAGAACTTGCTCCAGAGTTAGCTAATGGAAAAGCAGCTACAGAATTAAGTGTTACAGGTGGAGCTTCCACTCCTGAAGAAGCACAAACACAAGCTCAAAATGTTTATACTGTTTTAAAGACAGGTTCACTTCCGGTTCAAATTAAAGTTGTTGGTGCAAGCACAGTATCAGCTGAACTAGGAGAACAATTCTTAAATGGGGCAATAATTGCTGGATTATTAGCTATGCTGGTTATATCAAGTATTATATTCATTAGATATAGAAAGCCTCTTTTAGTTATACCTATAATAATAACAAGTATATCTGAGGTACTTATCGTTATGGGAATAGCTTCGATTATTCATTGGAATATAGACTTATCAGCGATTGCAGGGCTAATTGCAGCAGTTGGAACTGGTGTTGATGATCAGATTATTATTACTGATGAAGTTCTAGGTAGACAGTCCAAAGGTGAAACAAATAAAAAACGAAGAAGAACTAGAACCAGAATGAGTGTTAAAAATGCATTATTCATTGTATTTGCATCAGCAGGAACTTTAATTGCAGCTATGTTACCTCTAGCATATGTTGGATTTGCAAGAGGAAGTAGTGGAATAGGAACATTAGCTGGTTTTGCATTTACAACCATTTTAGGAGTTTTAGTAGGAGTATTTATTACTAGACCAGTTTATGCAAAATTCGTTGAAATATTTTTAAAGTAAAAAGTTTTTAATTTTAAAGTTTTTTTAAAAATTATGCTTTAAACTAAATTTTTTTAAAATATTTCTACTTTAAATTAATTGTTTTTTAAAGTATTTTTACTTTAATTATTTTTTAATTAATTATTAGTATTTTATTTTCTAATTATTCTCTTTAATTGTTCTCTTTTAATTATTCCTTTTTAATTGTTTTTTAAATATATCTTATAAAACACTAATCAGTTTCATATCCTTTATTTTTAAGAGTTTCTCCAAGTAATTCAATAGCTTTTTTTTCTTCACTACTTCCTACCTTATTAACAACTCTTTTTGATTCATTAAATCTATCTAAAAAATAATCTTTTTTCTCACTATCAACAATATCAATCCTAGTAAAATTCACTAAAGATTCAATTAAACAATAAAAACCTCGATTAGGGGCTTTTGCACATTTATTATTTAAGACTATATCTTCAACATTGGCAATTATGACCTTTGCTTCTGATTTTTTTATAGGATCACTTTTTTTAAAGGCATTTTTTATATCAATTACTTTACATATTAAATAAGCATCAACATCATTTAAAATAGGTAAATTTTTATCATTATTTTTTCTATTCTTACTTTCTTTATTATTTTTATCCTTATATTCAATATTAGAATCTATAAAAAAATCTTCAGGAATATTTCCAATTGTTGCAAATGTGAATAAAATAGGGTTTAAAGTTATATTAACAATGAATTCATTGTTTAAGATAATATTGTCAAGTGTTTTACTACCTTTAAATATTCGACACATAACTTTATATTTATCTTTACAAATAACACCAATTGGAGCTCCATTTTTTTTACCCTCACTATCAATAGTTGTTATTATAGTTTCATATTGTTGTCCTTTTTTCATTCCAACAGAACTTAAATCAATACTCATAAACTTATTTTATATCTATCAACTATTTAATTTTAATTATTAAATAGAATATTAGAATTATTTTCATAAATTATTAAAAAATGAAAAATTTCTAACTTTATAAAAATGAAAAATAAATATTAAAAATAAATATTAAAAATAAATATTAAAAATAAAAATTTCAATAATTATTAATAAAGTTATTTAATGAAATGAATTTATAAATTTAAAATAATTTATAATACTTTTATAATTAACTTATAAATATTAATAAATGCCATAAATATCTTAAAGTTTAAATAGGATAATCAATAAAACTATTTAAGATAAAAAACTTAAAAACATCAAATCAGTTGGAGATACAAATGAAATACAAAATGTATAGTGAACTATTCGAACAACCTGATTCAATTAGAAAAACATTTGAAACAGAATTAAAAAATATGGAAAAAATAGCTAATAAGTTATCTAAAGTTGATCGTATTTATTTAGTTGGTTGTGGAAGTTCTTTATCAACAGCTTATACAGCAAAAGATGCTCTCGAAATGGTAACTAACTTAAATATCGATGTTTTTACAGGATATGAATTTTATTATAATAAAAAAATAGATGGAGAAAACTCAGCAGCTATATTCACATCTCAGTCTGGTGAAACAGCAGATACATTAGCAGCTCTTAGAAGAGCTAACGAATTAGGAATCCATACAATAGCCATATCTAATGAAAAAGATAGTTCAATGATAAAAGAAGCAAAAGATTCAGTAGTGACACAGTGTGGAAGAGAAGAAGCTATCTTAGGAACTAAAACTTATGTTACTCAATTATCTACATTATATTACATATTATTTTCAGCTTCAGACTATGAAAAAACTGATGAACTTCTAAAAGAACTTAAAGCAATCCCAGATTTAATGGAAAAGATTATTGAAGTAACTGAAGAAGAAAATAAAAAATTAGCATATGAACTTAAAGATGAAGAAATATTCTATGCATTAGGTAGTGGTCCAAACTTTGGATTAGCCTATAAATTAGCTATGACAATGTTAATGGAAGGTGCTTTAAAACATTCTTGCCCATTATATTCATCAGAATTTAGACATGGATTAATAGAAAGGGCTGAAAAAGATGTTCCAATTATCATATTAGATTCACAATACCCATCAGATGAAATAACTCAAAAAGCGATTGATTTTTGTGAAAAAATAGGAGTTAAAACTTTAGTTTATAGAATGCAAGATTATTCTAATATAAATAATTTATTATCCCCATTTATACTCGTAATACCTCTTGAATGGTTTGTCTTTTACTTAGCACACTATAATGGTGAGGATCCTGGAAGTACTAGACATATAGGTAAAGTAAGATATGAATAATAAATATTAAAATCAGAACTAATATTAATTATAAAAATAATAATAATTGTAAAAATAAGTATAAAAATAAAAACAATTAATAGAATTAAAAACTATTATTATTAAAAAGTAGCTATAAAAATTAAAAATTTGAAAAAAATAAAAATAAGAAATTAAAAAGAATATAACTATTTAATATCCATTTTTAACTTTTTAACTTCAACTTTTGGAAGTTCTAAGAAAAGAACACCATTGCTAAATTCTGCTTTTGAATCATCCATTTTTACCTTATTTGGTAAAGAAATAGTTCTTTTAGCTGGACCATAAGTTCTTCCTTTAATTAAAAATTGACAATCTCCCTCACAAGCTTCCTCAGATTTGTCTCCAAAGAAAGCAGTTATAGTTAAATCTTTATCAACAATTTCTACATCAATCTCATCTTTTTCTACTCCAGGAAGATTTACTTTCACATAAAAAGTATCTGGAGAATCTATTAAATCAAGGTCTATTTTGCTTGGAACAGTTTCTTTATATTCACTTATTTTACTATCAAAGTCTTTTTGGAATGATTTGAGATTTACAAGAATATCATCCATTGTTTTTCCAAAATCATTAGCCATTCTTCCAGCGACATTTTTTCCTTTCTCTACATGTTTGTCTACTTTTCCTGCAATTTCATCATATTTCTCTTTATCAAGTTTAGGTTTTTCAGACATATTTAATCTCCTAATAAGCTTAAATTATAAATCTTTCATAATATATAAATCAATAGCTTATTTCTATTATTTAAAAAATATTAGTAGTATATTTAGTATAAGTCATTATTATAACTTTTGGTTAGAAAAAAAATTTAAAAAATAATATTTAATATAAAATAGAAAAAAGTTTAAAAATAATATAAAATAGAAATAAAAAAATAGAAAAATAATATTAATATAAAAAATATATCAATAGAATTCCATATCTTCATTTTTATTTCTTTCTATTTTTCTTACACTAGATAATTTAGAAATTATATCTTCAATACCTTTACCTTCATAAGCAGATATAAACAAATAATCATCAGTTTCCTCTAAACCATTTAAATAGCTAATATCTGACTCAGATTTGAGTTTTTCATTAGTATTTTTATTCACATCAGCAATATCTATCTTATTAAAAAGATAAACCATTGGAACATCAAAAATCCTTTTAATTTCATAAGAAAGATTAAATTGACTTTCTATAGAGAAACCACAAGTTTCTGAAACATCAATAATAAAGAAAATAGCATCAGCTAAATGTTCAAGAGCCACCATAGCATTTAGTTCAATCTCATTCATATCTAAAATTGGTCTATCAAGAAGCCCTGGAGTATCAATAATCTGAATTTTTTTCCAATTCCTTTCAAGATGTCCGATTTGGATCCCTTTAGTTGTGAAGGGATAGTTAGCTACCTCTGGAGTAGCATCAGTAATTTGACGAAGTAAAGTAGATTTCCCTACATTTGGAAACCCAGCTATTACAATTGTAGTAGCTTCAAAGTCGATGGTAGGCATGTTTCTAAGATTAGCTTTGGCAAAATCTAAAAAATCAAGATCTTTTTTAATCTTATTAACAACAGAAGCAATTCTCCCATATGCTTGTTTTTGAAGAGTTGAAGCTTTTTCAGGAGAAGATCTACGAATTCTACTTGAATAATCTTTTTCAAGTTGAGTTATAATACCATAAGCCCAATTTAAAGCACCAAGTGCCTTTTTCATTTCATCTACACCAACAGTAATATCAATATAATCTTGATAAAATTCAGGAAGTGTTTCAATATCAGGAACTCTATCTAAGATCATCTTAATTCTATCTTTAATTACCTGACAAGCTGTAATAACTCTTGTTTCTTCAATTCTTTTAGACTTCAAATGTCTTGGAATTTTTGAGGTCCTAGCTAAATCTGCTGCTTTTTTTCCTCTTCTAAATCCTTTATCTAAAAGTTCATCAGGAGTAGGAATAGTTGGAATCATCATAATATTAACCTAAATATATAAATCATGAATAATAAAAAATTCTTTCATAAAAATTCTTTTTAATTTTATTAATAAAAATTATTGATAAAAACAGAATAATATTTAATAAAGTATTAATTAATCTTTATTGAACTACCTTAATAAAGATTTTCTATAATATTAAAAATATTTTTAATATAATAATAAAGTAGTTAATAAAATTAATAATATTAAAAACAATTAATAAAGTTAATAACTTTAATAAATTAAATAACAAGATTATTATGAACAATGAAATTAATAAAATAAATAATAAAATTAATAGAATAATTAGTAAAGTAAATAATATTAAAAATAATTAATAAAACTAATAAAATAAATAATAAAATTAATAGAATAATTAGTAAAATAATTAATAATATACTAAATTATTGATTATTCCTTGAAAATTTGCCCTTGAAAAGTATAAACCTTTGTTTCCTTTGAATTCCAACAATCTGAAGATAAACCTGCTTTGATACATGTATTAGCTAAAAATGTCTCACTATCCATATTGTATTCAATTGCAACCTGTGGTAAAAGTAAGCCTTTATTGAAACCTTTTTCAATTATTAATCCATCTCGACCAATAATTATCTCATTAGAGTAATTAGAAGGATCAGACACCTCTAAAAGTTCTGGTTTTGTTAAAACAGTTACTTCTAATTCTATATATTTCAATTCCTCATTAGTTAATTTAGGAAATCTTGGATCATTTACAGCTGCAGAAATAGCTACATCAATTGTTGCATCTATAAGAGGAGCTATTGGTTCAGGATACCCAATACATCCTCGAAGTTCTTTATTTTTATTTAAAGTTACAAAGACTCCTAATTTTTCTTTTAAATGTTCAGGACAATCCTCCGGAACATTAATTTTCTTTCCATTTTCCAAATAATTTTCAACAGCTAATTTAGCTATCTTTATTAAATATTTTCCATCATCATCACTTAACATATGTACAACCCCCTCATAAAAATCTAATAATGAAATTAGAATTAAACTAAGATTAAATTAGAATTAAATAGGGTTAAATTAGAATTAAATTAAGATTATATTATGATTATATTAGAATTAAATTAGAATATCAGCTACTGCCTCCAACCGTAGCATTTAAAATTTTTGTATGAGGACCACCATCACCAACTGGAGCAACTTGTCCAGATTTTCCACAAAAACCAATTCCTAGTTTAAAATCACTACCAATTGCATCAACATTTTTTAAAGTTTCTAATACATTACCTGAAAGTGAAACATCTCTCAGAGGATCAGTAATTTCACCATTTTCAATTTTAAACGATTCAGCAGCATTAAATTGGAAAATTCCTTTTCCAGTATCAACTTGTCCTCCTCTTGAACCTTTAAGATATATTCCATCGGAAATATCTTCAGTTAACTCTTCAAAACTCATATCTCCAGGTTCTAAATAAGTATTACTCATTCTTACTATAGGTTGTTCACTGATTATTGATCTTGCATTTCCAGATGATTTCATATCTAACTTTGATGCTGATTCTCTTGAACTAAGTAAAGATACTAGTTCACCATTTTTTACAAGCTGATTTTTCTTAGTTTTAATCCCTTCTCCATCATAAGCATAATAACCAAAACCATTCATATCACTTGCATCATCAATAATATTCACAATATCTGAACCAATTTTTTGATTCAGTTTATCTTTTAATATAGAATCATTTTGAAGGATTAAATCAGCTTCAACTGCATGACCTAATGCTTCATGTATAAAAACTCCAGTTAATTCATTATCAGCCACTATGGAAAAATTACCAGAAGGAGGAGTATTAGCCTTTAAAAGCCTATTTGCTTTTTCACCTATATTTCTACCAAATTTTTCAATATCTTGATCCTTTAAAGCTTCAAATCCTTTTGCACCACCAATACTGCCATGTCCAAATTGAATAATATCTCCAGAAGATGCAGCTGCATTTAAAAATAATCCTACCCGAGTTTCATCCATTGAAATAGAACTACCTTCACTATTAACAAAGACAGACTTTGATTCACTATCAGAATAGCTAACAGTAGTGCTTGATACATTGCCTAAAGTTGCAGCTTTACTTGCATCAGTTATTATTTCTTTTTTATCTTCAATAGTGACATCACTAAATGGAATTTTCCTAGGAGTTTTAACATTATCTTCAACAATTTCAGCTTCAGCTAATTCCACATCCCCATTTAGAACATTTGATAATTTGATCGCAGTTTTAGCTATTTCATCTAATTTATTCAAATCATTGGTAAATGCAAAACCCCATGCTCCATTTTTTAAAACTCTGATTCTAGCTCCAATATCAATTCCGGTGTTAACTTCCTGAATTTTATTATCTTTCATAATAATGTTAGTATTATTTCCTTTAGAAGCTTTTATATCAATATAATCAGCTTTTAAAGCAATATTATCAATAGTTTTTATAAGATAATCTAAATTTTCTTCCATATTTTCCACCTTGGATAAATAATTCTATTAAATGATTTCTACCTAATAATTATTAGCTAACTTAATATCCACTTTTTTATTTTATATTTTAAATTTTAATTTTATAATATTTTAAATCTCTAATATTAAATTTCTAATATCAAATTGTGATATTAAATTTGTGATATTAAATTTATAATATTTAAATTTCTAATATTAGATTCGTGATATTTAAATTTGTAATGTTTCTAATAATATTTTAACATATCTATATATAAATGATATATTTATAATAATTATAATAATAATTAATATATTATACTAATTTTTATATCTATAATAATAGTTGGATATTAATAATAGTAAATATCTCTAATATACAGATGTAAATAATCAAATATAAATAATCAGATATAAATAATCAGATATAATATTATTTCCAATTTAAAACATAAGAAATTTTCTATAAATTCTATAATTATTAAATAAAAAACTACCATAAAACAAAAAAAAACTATGATGAAAAAATTCAATTATATTTTCCTTTATTATTTTTAATATCATCCTATTTTAAAGTTAACTTTGTTTTAAATTAATTCAATTTTAAAATTAGGATTTATTCTATATGCAATCTATTTAATACCATTTATTCAATAATATATATCCCATGACATTTATTCCATGCCACTTTATTCTGTAATTAGATTCTATTCTAAGACTGAATTTTATTCTAAAACTATAAATTATTCTAAAACTATTCTAAAATTATATTTTAATCAGAGTAATACTTTATTTTTAAAAGTTATTATATTATAATATTTTTGTGAATTTTTAAAATTAAATAATATTGCCCATAACAATGAACAAAACCTAAAGTATAAGTTATAAGTTAAATTAAGGAATTATTACAGTTTTTAGAGGAACATTTAAATATCATGTTTTATAATTAAAAATAAGTAAACGAAAATATGAGCTTAAATGAATAATTAGAGATAAGTTATAACTTATTATAATATATTAAACAAGGAAAATGTTTTTTAAAAATTTTCAAAATTATGATATTATATATCAAAATTAATTAAAATAATAAGCAAATTTATGTAAATTGTCATTATGGGGGAGATATTATGACAAGATTAATAAAAATCGTGGCAGAATCTAGTTTAAAATCACGGAAAAAATTAAACTAAACCAAAAATAAAAAATCCAGAAAAAATTGAAAAATAAACATAAAATTATCTTTTAATTTGATTGTTCAATGAATAATAATGTTAAAAATGGCTCCTAATAAATTATATACTTTTTAGAGATTAAAAACAATTTTAAAAAACAAATCAAAAATAGAATAAAAATATATAATCAAAATAATTAGGAACATATTAGCTAAAAATGATTTAATTAGAGATAAATAAATTAAAACTAATTTAAAATGATTTGATCAGAAATAGTCTAATTAAGAATAGTTTAATTAAAATTAATCAAATTAGAGATGATTTAATTAATAAACAATTTTAAAATAAACAATTTAAATCAAGATTCAATCTATAAAATACTAAAAAGGAGTATAAAACTTTGAAGATTACTAATAAAAAATTCTTTATAGGAATTTCTTTAATAATTATAATGTCATTACTTTCCATATCATCAGTGGCAGCAGATACAATTACAGTAACTGCAAAGCCAAGTGCAAAAAGTAGTTTGCCATACAAAGATTATACAATAACTTGGGAAAATCACTGCCCCCTGTGTGGACATGATGGAACATTAGTATTTAATCCTAAAGGAACTTATGAAGGAGAACTAACTTGTTCACATTGTGGAGCGGATTATTGTGCAGTTACAGGAAAAGATAAAAATTGGAATGGACCTAGAGCCTATTTAAAAGTTTTTAAAGAAACAGATAGCCAAAACAACTCTGAACTAAATAAATCTGAACTAAATAATTCTGAAATTCATAATTCAGATGAAAGCTATTATAGCTCTTATCCAAATTTGATTTTTAGAAGCTTTATAATGAATGTCATAAACATTACATCATATTCACAGAATACAATGTTAGTTAATGTAATTGATTAAAAATTCTAAAAAAGTAAAATCCAAGTTTAATATTTATCTAATATACTAATTATAATTTAATGATTCTTATTTAATAATTTTAGTATTCAAAAAGATTAATATTAAACTGATATCTAAATATAATATGTTATTATTATTTTAGATAAGTATAATTATTTTATGTTAAATTTTAGATTAATTCGTGAAAATACAAAAAATATTTATATTAATACTAACTTAAAAAAAGATGTAAGTGTTGATTTTAATACAATTATAAAATTCTTAAAATCTTATAAAATTAACACAAAATTTAACACAAGAGGTGAAAAAATGCAAATTGAACTCGATTTACAACATTTTTGTTGTGGTCCAAAAGGCTGCGAAATCGAAATCACCTATGGTGAAATGATGGACGCAGAATAAGTTTTTAATTATGTAATATAGTATATTAAATTATTAATATAGCTAATTAATATTATTTACATTTAATATATTTTATAAAATATAATTATACTTGCATTTACATATCATTTATTTAGTAGATAAAAATCTACTTTTATTTTTATATTATTTTAAAAATTTCTAAAATAAAAATATAATAGAAAATATAATAAAATACTTACTTATAAAGAACTATATAAAATATTTACAACTATATTAAACCATTGTAATACTATTAATTATAAATGTATTAATGAAGGTATCACTTATAAAAATATTATTTATAAAATTATAACTATTTTTCAAATATTTTTAGAAATAATTAATATAATTAGTATAATTAATATAATTAATAAAATTTCATTTCTAATTTTAACAATATAACATTTTATTTCTAATTTTAATATAGATCTAAATCTTAATAACCTAAATTTTATATAAATCTATTTATTCATAATACATTTGATAAATTTAATATAATCATAAATTACATTAATATAAAATATCAGCTAAGATAAAGATAAAATAAGATAAGAATAAAATTTTATATTGTTAAAATTAAAAATAAAAAACACTTAAAAATATTTATAAAAAATATTATAAAATGAAACAGGAAGTATAAGATGGTTGTTATTATCGGATCTGGAGCAGGTGGTGGAATACTAGCTATGGAACTATCTAAAAAAGGTATTCCAGTAACAATAATCGAAAAAGGCCCCAGTATAAATTTAAGTGATGCTTTTAGATATTACGATCCTTCTGATGATAAGGTGGATATTTTAAAAACAAGCTGTGCAGGTGGGACAACAACAGTTTCTGCAGGAAATGCTATCAGAGTTCTTGAAAAAGAATTGGAAAATATGGGAATTTCAATATATGAAGAATTAAATGAAGTAGAAATATTATTATCAGTTCATGATATGGATGATGATCATTTTGGAATAGGTAATAGGAAATTTATTGAAACATCCAAAAAACTTAACTTAACCCCTATAAAAATGCCGAAATTTATTAAAGATGAAAAATGTATACCTTGTGGTAAGTGTGCATTTGGTTGTCCTAGAGATGCGAAATGGACATCAATAGAATTTATAAATCAAGCGATTGAAAATGGGGCTGTTTTTCTAGATAATACTGAGGTAATAAAAATAATTGTAGAAGCTGATCAAGTAAAAGGAGTTATTGTTAAAAATAAAAAAAATGAAGAAGAATTAATCTTTTCAGATATAGTTATATCATCTGCTGGAGCTATAAATACAGCTAAATTACTTCAAAAATTAGGTTTGCCTGCTGGGAAAAAATTATTTATGGATCCTTTTGTAACAATAGGAGGAATAATTAAAGATATTGGATTTAATAAAGAAGTTCAAATGAATAGTCTCATAAAAGGAGAAAATTACATTCTTGCACCACATTATGCAAGTTTTATTGCAAATGAACTTAAAAAGAATGATATTGAAGAGTCTGATATTTTTAGTATTATGGTTAAAATACCTGATGATAGTTTTGGGCAGATAAAAGATGGAAAAGTGATTAAAGAAAACTCTGAAAAAGATGTTAGATTTATAGCTGAAGGTTCAGCTGTTGCAGGATCTATTTTAATAAATTCAGGAGTTGATCCTAAATCTATCATTTCAACAAATCTTAGAGGAGCTCATCCAGGAGGAACAGCAGCTATTGGAGAAGTTGTTGATTTGAATCTTGAAACAAAGATTAAAGGATTATATGTTAGTGATGCCAGTGTTCTACCAAAAGCACCAGGAGCACCACCAATTTTAACTATATTAGCATTATCAAAAAGGCTTTCTAAACATTTAATATCAACATTAAAACATTGAAAATAATAATAAAAATAACAATATAAAACTTATAATAAAAAATAATAAAAAAGATAGATATAATAAAAGAAAAAATAAAAATAATAAAAATAAAGAAATAAAAGTAATAATATTTCTAGTAAAAATCACTGCAAAGGATAAATATAACCTAATTATAAAAGATAACTATAAAAAATAAATATAAAAAATTTAAAAAAATTGGAGGAAAAATTATAATAAATAACATGAAAAATATTAAAATTAATAATAATTTTAAAAGGATACTTATAGTATTAATAATATTATCAATTTTTTTAATTGGAATACAGGCAGCATCAGCAGCTACACCTACAGTTACAGTTGAAAAATGGGGTACTGGAGGAGATGTTACAAAAAACAGCTTAATAAAAAAGAATATTCCAAAATCAGATATTTCAACTAAAGTTATTAAAGCTGCAAAAAAAGGAACACCAATAGTTAAATTTGGAAATGGTAAAGGTAAAAAAACGCTTATTGTTTCAGGAGTTCATGGAAGTGAGCTTTCATCACAGGTTGCATCAATGAAGCTTATAAATTATCTAAGTAAAAAGAAAAATATAAAAGGAACAATATATGTTATACCATTCGTAGCTCCAAAAGCAACTGCCAAGAATCAAAGATTCTATAATGGTAAAAATTTAAACTCTATAGCTAATAAAAAGGGTAGTGTAACTAATAAAATAATGTTATTTGCAAAGAAAAATAAGATAGATGCAGTAGGAGATTTCCATTGTACGATGCCTGGAGGAAACCCTGGTAAAAATATAATAATGGGTACAAAAGTTCCAACATTGAAAAGTGCTAGAATGGCAATTGGAATTTCAAGATTAATAAAACAGCCTTATAGAAATTATCTTATAGCTGGTAAAGAATATCCAGGAGCTCTTGAAGATGTTTTAAATTTAAAAGGTATTCCTGCTGTTACTTGCGAGGTTAAAACTCCACATGGAAAAATAGCTTCAGGAAGTATAACTGCTTCCCTAAGACAGATGCTTGGATTTTTAAAGTATAATAAAATTATAGCCTAATTATAATAGAATTAAAAGCTAATTCTAATAAAATTATAATCTAGTTATAATTTAAATAATTTAACTATAATTTCTAATTTAATTATAAGTAATATAATTAATCATTACATAAATTAATTATATAAAATTATAATTAATTATATAAAACTATAAAATTAATATTATATAATTATAACCAAAAATATTAAAGATACAATCACTAAAACTGTTTATCTATTTCTTCAGCATCGATTAATCGTTCACAGTAATGGCATCTTAAAAGTATTGGTGAAGTTTTTATCAAATGAAATCTAGATTCAATTGGTTCATTAGCATTTGTAATACAATTAGGATTGTTACATCGAATGATTGATTTTAATTCTTTCATAAAACGGACTTTATCCTTTGCAACTACTTTATAATCCCTTATTATGTTTATTGTAGCTTCAGGAGCAAGTAAAGCAATTTGATCAAGTTCTGAAGAATCAAGTTCTCTTTTTTCTATTTTTACTATGTCTTTTCTTCCAGCTTTACCAGAAGAAACATTCATAGCTAATGTAACATTAATATCTTCATTAGGAAGCCCTAAAATTTTCAAAACATGGAGAGATTTATTAGCTGTAATATGATCAATAACAGTCCCATTTTTAATTGGCTCTACTTTCATTTCAGGTTTTTTCATGAAAATATATTTGAATTAAATTTTATTTATAATTTTTTATTTAAAGTTACTTACAGAATAATACTAAAATATTTATTAAATATATTCATTAAAAATATGTATTTATTAAAGAATGTTTATTGAAAATTACTTATAACAAATTAATTTAATCAGAATTAGTAATCCAATATAGAACTATAAAAAATAAAACCAATAAAACAAAAACCAGTTTAATCTTTAATTATTAGTATTAGTCAAATCAACAAAAGAAAATTCATCCACATCAAACAATCCTTTATCACTTAATCTTAAGCTAGGAATAACCAAAAGAGATACAAAGGATAATGTCATGAAAGGAGATTCTAGTGTACATCCTAAAGTTTTAATTATTTTGTTAATTTCATAAAGCTCTTTTGAAACAGATCCAATGTCTTCATCACTCATAAGACCAGCTATTGGAAGTTTTAATATTTTTTCAACATCATCATAAACGATAGCTAAGCCTCCTTTATTTTTAGAAATTAGATTTACAGCCTTTGCCATATATTCAGATTCTGTTCCTAAAACAACAATATTATGAGAATCATGAGCAACACTTGAAGCCATAGCTCCATTTTTCAGATTAAATCCTTTAATAAATGCATTCGAAATATTATTATTCCCATATCTTTCAACAACAGCTAACTTCAGAATATCTTCTTCAATATTTTCTTTAATAATTCCTTCTTCAACTTTGAGGTCTTTATCAATTTTTTTAGTGATAATTTCACCATCAATAACCTCAATTACTTTTGTGTTAATATAGAAAATAGGATTATTAGAACTATTAGAATTAAAGTTTACATGAACATTAAAATCATCAGAATTCTTCTCATTCAATACAAAAGTATTTTTAAAAGATGGCTTTTGAGATTTAATAAAAGAAACTCCATCTTCAGCTACAATTTCTCCATTAATAATTGTTTTTTTAATATTGAAATCATCAAAATTGTCGATTAAACAAAAATTAGCTTTTCTTCCAACTTCAATTGCACCTGAATTAAGATTATAATGTTTAGCAGGATTAATTGTAACCATTTTAATAGCTTCTATATGATCGATTCCAAGAAAAATTGCTTTTTTTATAAGAACATTTAAATGTCCGTCTTTTAAGTCGTTAGGTTCCTTATCATCAGTAACTAAAAAATCAAAAATTGGGTTTTTCAAAATTTCCCCAAAATCATCAACTGAAACTGCTCCAAAAAAATCTTGATTTGAACAAAGACCAATTCTATCTTTTATATTAAAAAGAGCTTCCATATTTTTAGCAGAAGACCCCTCCCTTACCATAATTTTCATACCAAGTTTCTTTTTCTCAATAGCTTCATCAAAACTTATAGACTCGTGATCAGTTGAGGGACCCTGAATCAGATTTTTATTATCAAAATCATCATCTAAAAAAACATTAACATATTTCTCTAAATCAGCTCCAGACAATAAAGGAGCATGACCATCAATAGGTATATTATATTTTTTAGCAACCTTTAATTTATCAATAACATTTTTATCATTGTTAATAACTCCAACAAAGTTCATAACTTCCCCTAAAGATACAACTTCATCCATTTTTAAAAGTTCTTCAATAGCTAAACTATCTAAACAGGCCCCACTAGTTTCAAAGTTAGTAGCTGGAACACAAGAAGGAGCAGAAAAATAAAAATCAAAAGGAACTTTAGATGCATCATCAATCATAAATTCAACACCTTCAATTCCAGCAACATTAGCTATTTCATGAGGATCAGCTATAACTGAAGTAGTTCCAAAAGGAACAACTGCTTTTGCAAAATTAGATGGTGTTAAAAGAGAACTTTCAATATGAATATGAGCATCAATGAAACCTGGAACTAAAATTCCATCGAAATCAAGTTCTACACCATCATTTTCAAGATTAGAAATAGGATTAACACTAACAATATAACCATCTTCTATAGATATTTCACTAGGATAAATTTCATTTGTGAAAACATCTAAAATGTTTGCTTTTATTGAATTAAATTTTTTAGGATTCATAATATCAAAGATGAGAAAGAATAGTTATTTAAAAATAAAAATATTAATAAAAATATTAATAAAAATATAAATAAGAATATTAATAAAAATATTAATAATAAATTTAATTAATAATACTTATTTAAAATGATTATAATTGTTCAAAATTATGATGATAATTATTCCAAATGATCATAATAGTTATAATATGAAAAAATCTTTAAAAATACTTTAATAATATAAAGAAATATATAGAGATCATTATTTTTCTAATTCATTATATAAAGTTGGTAAAAAAGCACCAATATCAGTTACAACACTTAAAACTTGAGCACTTCCCCTATCAGCTAATTTTGTAACTGTTGCAGGATTAATATCAACACAAACACTTTTTACTCTTGAAGGTAGGATATTCCCAGTGGCAATAGAATGTAACATAGTAGCTATCATAATAACCATATCAACATCCTTTGAATATTCCCTCATCATCTCTTGAGCTTCAATTACATCTGTTATAACATCTGGAAGTGGACCATCATCACGTATAGATCCTGCTAAAACAAATGGAACATTATTTTTAATACATTCATACATTATTCCACCTGTTAAAGTTCCATCATCAACAGCTTCTTTAATAGATCCAGAACCATTGATAGTATTAATAGCCCTCATATGATGGGTGTGACCACGACTAACAACTTCTCCTGTTTTTACACATACTCCGAGAGATGTTCCATAAAGAGCATTTTCAATATCATGAGTAGCTAACGCGTTTCCTGCGAAAACAACATCAATATATCCTTCCTTAATCATCTTAGCCATTAAATCAGCAGATCCCGTATGAACAATAGCTGGACCTCCAACTATAGCTATTTTTCCACCTCTTGATTTAATTTCTTTAATCTCTGAAGCTATATTTTCAATAATACTCATCAAAGGCTTTTCTGAAGAAACTTCACTATTCATAAATTCAAAAACACCCTGTTTACCTCTTGGACGTTCTGGAGGAGTTACACGTATCCCTTCTCTCCCTACAACAATTAAATCTCCTTTTTTTATCCTTCCAATTGGCTTACAATAAGCTTTACCACTATTATTTTCATCAATGTCAATAATAATCATACAATCCATTTCAATATTTTCAACAAGTAACCAGTTCCCATTATGTAAAACATGCGTAACATGATTGGTGGTTGAATAAAAATTATCTGGAGCAACTTTATCATTAGGAGAAGCAACTAATTTAACTTCTTCTATTGCTGAAATTGTAGCTCCTATTTCACTAAGTTCATCTAATATTTGATTTAAAAGAGAGGGAGAATCCGCTGAAACTATAATTTTAGCTCTACTTACATCAGACTTTCTTTTTCCAACATTTAAATCGATTATTTTAAAATCTCCTCCTTGATCCATGATAATATCAAGGGTTTTTGGAAGAATTAAAGAATCTATAATATGTCCAAACAGTTCTATTTCTCTTTGATTCATGCATAAATCTCCTTACTGAATTATATAATCAAATAATCATAATATGATTAATCATTAGTTAATAAGCTTAGTTTTAATAAATTAAATCTAGAATATTCAGGTATATATCTTATTTATATCCTAACTATATCCAGTATATCCTATATTTATATTCTACCTATTATATTCTACTTATACTATTTATATTATATATTTATGTCCTATATCTTAAAATAGCTCCTATTCCACCAAATGCTTTAAATAATTGCATTCCTTCTTCTGTTTCAGTTGAAATTATTTCAACATCAGAACCTAACTCTTCAGCCATTTCTACAAAATCATCAACAAGATCCTTAACTTCAGAAACCTTCATTTTCTCATTACATTTTTCACATATAAGTTCTTCACCAGCTTTAGGGTCTTTATAAGTTATTTGAACTTTGTTTCCACAATTTAAACATTCCATAGTTGATCTTGTTTTAATAAGATCTTCAGAAAGGAGTAATGTATCAACAGCCCCCATTTGAAGATTTTTTCTTACTTCATCTTCACCATAAGAAGCTAAGCCACGTTCATCAATCAATTCTTTAAGAAATTTCTGAACAAGTTGTTTTTCTTGCATAACATCCATTTCTTCTAAAATATCCATAGATTTATCAATAACTTCCCTTATCCCAAATTCGCCAGTATAAGAAGTATCAACAGTAGCTATAACTTTATTCTTAAGTTCATATTGAAGATAATCCCCTTTAAGAAATTCTTCTTTTGTATGGCCAGGACCTCCTAAAATAATTCCTTTAAGGTCTTCAATGCCTAAAAACGCATCATTCATATGATCCCCAATACGTTTTTTAAACTCGTGTGCAGCTAAATCGATTAAACGATCAAACCTTCTTTGAGATTGACCCCCTGCTTTATGTTTTCCAGGGACACCACTAGTTAAATGTTTTAAGATATCAACCCTTTTTCCTTTAAGAGTAGCTATAGTAGCTTCTTTTCTATCAATAACAGCTAAACCATAAACTTCTTTAACATCCATCATATGTTGTAATGGCTCTAAAAAGAATTCTGAGTTACAGTGATAAGTATAAGTTTGAATAGGTTCTGGAGGTTCAAAAATAAAAGTCTCCATCTTCTCAGTACCTGGACCTCCCTTAGGTATCATTCCAACAAATAGAACTAATCCTTTTTCAGGAGGTTTAGGGAATAATCTAAGTCTTTGAACAATAACTTCAATAGCAGACTGAACATTTTTCTTTGTTTGTTTACTTTTGATGTTTGCACTTTGACTTAATTCTTCACGCATATGTTTAGTAACATCACTAATTTGACGATCTGGAGGTATATAAACTGATACTAACTCAGTACCTCTCCCTTTTTTTTCTGATAATTCTTTAAGAGTTCTTTTAAATTCATATAATTCTTTTGAAGATACTTCTGACAATATATTCACTCCATGATAAAAAGTACAATAATACTATAATTAAAATTATATTATAATTATGAATATAATTATTTATGATTATAATATTAATTATAATTAAATATTAAATCATAAAAAGATGTAATGATTAGAAAAAGATTCATTTTAATAACTTTTTCATAACTTTTAAAAACTACCTTTAAAAAATATTTTTATAAATTATTTTTATAAATTGTTGTTATATATTATTTTTATAGATTATTTGGAATATTATTATTAATAAAATCACTAATATTATAGATTTTATTAGTATTATAGATTTAATAATAAATTTATACTTTTATTAGATTTGTAAAAACTCCAATATATAATTTAATATTATAATTTAAAATCTTAAAAATATTATTAAAATTTTGAAAATATCTAGAATCTTAAAATATTATTATAATAAAACATTATCATGATTATTTTATTTTAAATATTGCTAAAAAATTAATAATAAAAAAATGGATAAAAAATTGAAATTTAAAAAAATAAAAACTAAAAAATTAAAGATATAAAATAAATTAATATTATAAAAATTAATCTATTTTTAAAAAATAAATTGCTTTTAAAATAATCAACCTAATCTATTAACTTTTATTAAAGATTCTACAGGAACTCCTTCAATTTCTGAAATTCCAACCTTATCAATTAATACAGTTACAGCTATAGGTTCTGCTCCTTGAGCAATCAATGCATTAATAACTTCTTTCACAGTCCTACCACTAGTTATAACATCATCAACGATTATAACTTTTTTACCTTTAACTTGAGCAAAATTTTGGCTGATTGCTCCTTCTTGATCCTTATCTTTATCTTTTCTATGTTTTATAGGGTGAAATACAGATAATGAAGTTTCAAAGCCTTCCTCTATCTCTAAAAAATCAGCCATCATTGTTGCAAAAGGTATTCCACTTACAGCTATACCTACAATAACATCTGCCTGGCCATAATTTAAAGTCATGTCACTTAATGCTGCAGAAACATACCTAAGCCTACTTGAACTTCCACCTAAACTATTCCAATTAATAGCAAAGTCAATAGGAGTATCTTCTGGTTTTTCTTTTTCATCGAGTTTCTGCATGGATAACCATCGAGCTGTGTCCATTGAAACATTTAGCTCATCAGCTATTTCTCCAACCGTAAAACCACGCCTTCTAAGTTCATGAGATTTTTTTACTAAATCTTGTTTCATTTTTACACCAATTGAAAATAGTTCTAAATTAAAAATAAGTAAACCATAATTACTTAAAAATAAAGTTAATTTAAATAATAAAACTAATTTAATTATTTTGTTATTTCGTTTATAATATATTTAATTAATTTAATACATTAAATAATTTAGCATAAAATAGATAATTTAGTATAATAATTAAATTAATTAATGTAATTAAATGTAATTAAAATTAATGATAATTAAAATATTATGATAATAATCAATATTATGATAATTAAAATATAGAAGAATAAAATGAAAAATAATAATTCAATATGAGACTAATAATAATTTAATATTGGAGTTAATAGTAATTTAATATTGAATTAATAATAATCTAACCTTTAATTGATTATTAAGTGGTTAATTTAAGTAGTTAATCTCTTAGGGAGAAAATCTAATTATCAAATAATTATAGATCAATTAACCATTAAGTTCATCTAACTTAACAGGTAATTGTTCTTTTGAAGACATGTTTGCAGCTAAAACCATTTTAAGAGCATTCAACCCATCTTCACCAGTAATCTCCATATCTTTATTATCCATAATTGAATTTAAGAAAGAGGTTATTTCATATTTTAATGGTTCTTCCCTCTGAATATCTACCTTTTGTGCAAATTTTCCAGCTACATCTACACTTTGATCCATATAATCAATGGATATTATCCCATCAGTTCCTGTAATCTCTAATGCACGTCTTTTATAAGGAGTTAACCAGTTAACTTCTAAAATACCAGTGATTCCATTAGCAAATTTTGTCATAATTTCAGCATGATCTTCATATTCACATTTTTCAAGAATACTACCCATAGTTGCATAAACTTGAGTTACATCATCATCAAATAAATAATACATAACATCTAAATCATGAATAGCAAGATCAATAGCTACACCAACATCTTTAATCCTTGGAGGAAATGGACCAACTCTCTTAGCAGATGCAGAAACCACATCACCAATAATATCCATTTCAATAAGTTCTTTTGCTTTCTGAACTGCAGGATTGAATCTTTCAACATGCCCAGTACTTAGTTTAACACCTTTTTCTTTAGCAGCTTCTATCATCCCTTCAGCTTCATTTAAGGTAAATGCAATAGGTTTTTCTACTAAAACATGCTTTCCATGCTCTATTGCAGCCATTACAACATTATAATGATGAGTAGTTGGGACACAAACACTTACAGCTTCAATTTCTGGATTTTTTAATAAATCCATATAATCATTATATCCTTTAGTATCATATTTTTTAGATACTTTAGACAAAGTAGATTCACTTACATCAGAAACCCCAATAAGATTTGCATTGTCCAACCTATAATAAACACGAGCATGGTTATAACCCATTGCTCCAACCCCAATAACTCCTACATTAACACTATTCACAACTAATCCTCCCTATTAAAAATAATATAATTATTAATCTGAATATTTCATGAAAAATAATATTTTTCATGTTAAACTATAATATATAACAATTTTAACATTTTTTTTACAAAAACTAAAACATTTAAATTAATCCTTTTAAATTAAACATTTTTAGTCAATATTTTTACCAATATTTCTTTACTAATATTTCTTTACCAATATTTTTAGCAGACATTTATAGAATATTAGCAAATATTTATAAATCATGCCACTATTAGACTAATAAACTATAAATATTGAAAATTATTATATATAACTAATAAAAAGCCATTATAATAAATAATACATTAATATATACAAATAATAGGATAAATTAAATTATAATAAATGTATAATTAATAACAGCAATAAAATAACAATATTAAATCCAAAATTAATAAAAAAATAGAAATTAATATAAGAAATATTAATTTATATTAAAATAATATTAATTTCTAGACCATACTGTATTTATAATAATTTAAATATTATAATTATAACTTATACTTGATGACATATAAACTTAATCTTAAATAAATTCTTTCATGTCTCTAGCAAGCTTTTTACCTAAATCCTCAGCTTCACCAATAGAAGATTTAAGTTTAGCTTTATGAAGTATTTCTCCTTTTTGAGTCAATAATATAGAATAAAGGCTTAATTCACTCCCATTTACCCTAGCTATTGATCCTAAAGGCCATTGACACCCAATACCTAATTCTTTAAGAACAGTTTTTTCTGCTAAAACTTCTTGTTCTGATTCATAATGATTCAATTTCCGTATAGTGTCTTTAACTGGAGAATCTTTTCTAGTTATTATAGCTAAAGCTCCTTGACCAGCAGGAGGAGTTAAATAATCAAGAGAAAATCTATTTTTAATACACTCTGTAAGACCTAATCTATTTAAACCAGCTTCTGCCATTATAGTAGCATCAACTTCACCATCTAAGACTTTTTCAACACGAGTTCCAATGTTCCCCCTAATAGGTTTCAATTCAAGCCCTTTTTCATACATATTACAAAAAGCTTCTCTCCTTAAACTACTAGTTCCTAAAGTTGAACCCTTTTTAAGATCTTCCCAAGAATAATTTGATACTAAAACTTCATTTGGAGACTCTCTTATTGGAACTGCAGCTATTTCAAGATCTTCATTAAGCTCAGTTGGAACATCTTTTAAACTATGAACTGCAAAATCTACTTCTTCCTCTAAAACAGCCCTATCTAACTCTTTTGTAAAAAGTCCTTTAGAATCCATATTATAGAGTTGAGATGTGGTTATCTTATCACCAGTAGTCTTTATGATTTTAGTTTCAACCTCATTATTTGTCAAATCAAACAAACGATTTCTAATATAATTTGTCTGTGTTAAAGCAAGTTCACTACCTCTAGTTCCAACAATCAATAAATCATCCCCAATTCAAAAAAGAATTGTAATTAAAATAAATAATAATCTGATAAGTACTAAAATAAAAAAAATTTTATAAATAATAAAAATTTCATTTTTAAACTTATAAAAATAAGAATTTCTACATATAAAAATTTCATTTTTAAACTTATAAAATCAGATATTTTATAAATAATATATTTTTATGTTGATATAAATTTTTTCATTAAAATAATAATTAACTGAAATAATAATTTTTTAATAAATATCCTCAAATGTCCTTCAATAACATTGCATTAATAGCAACTAGAATTGTACTTAAAGACATTAGTACAGCTCCAATAAGTGGATTAAGCATGAATCCAAAAGGAGCTAAAACTCCTGCAGCCAGTGGTAATGCAATTACATTGTATCCCGCACCCCACACAAGATTTTCATTCATCTTTCTTGTTGTTTTACCTCCTAAATCTAAAAATTTAATAATATCCAAAGGATTACTTTTTACCAATATAACATCAGCAGAATCTATAGCTACATCAGTTCCTGAACCTATAGCTACTCCAATATCTGCTGCTACCAAACTCGGCGCATCATTTACACCATCACCAATCATCATTACAGTAAATCCAGATTCTTGATACTTTTTAACTATCTTTTCTTTATCTTCTGGAAGAAGCTTTCCAAAAACATTTTGAATTTCTAATTTTTTAGCAACTAAATTTGCAGTTTCTTCATTATCCCCTGTAAGCATAACAGGTATAATATTACGTTCTTTAAGAGAATCAATCATTATTTTAGATTCTGATTTAATTTCATCCCCTTGAGAAATAAAACCCAAAAGATCATTACTCTTATTTAAAATATAGCTAATAGAATTACCGCTTTCTGCAAGCTTTTTAAATTTTGATTTATCATAAGATATACTTTTTTTATCTAAATAGGTTACAGACACTATTTTAAATTCTTCACCACTAATCTCACCAGTTAAACCAATTCCAGTTTTTTGATAAGTATTATGTGCTCTTTCATAGTCTAATTCTTTTTCTTTTACTTTAGATAATATACCTATAGCTAATGGATGATTAGATCCATCTTCTAATCCAGCAGCTATTTTTAAAATAGTTTCATCAGTAATATCATCATTTAAACTTCCATATTTAGTTACTTTAAAGTTTCCTTCAGTTAATGTACCTGTTTTATCCATCAAAGCATATTTTAACTTTTTAACTCGTTCAAAAGAAGTTCTATTTCTAAATAAAAGTCCATTATTAGCTCCAATAGAAGTACTCCTAGCTACTACAAGAGGTATAGCTAATCCTAATGCATGAGGACAAGCGATAACAAGAACAGTAACAGCTACAGAAAATGCAACACTGATATTTTCTACAAAATACCAAGAAGTAAAAGAAATTATTCCTAAAATAATAGCTACATAAAATAATGTTCTTGCAATAATATCTGCCATTGTTTCTCTTTTTGATTGTTCTTTTTGAGCTTCAGAAACCAATTTCTGTACTTGTGCTAGATAACTTGTTTCCCCAGTACCAGTTATCTTAATCTGTATATTTCCTTCTCCATTAACTGAACCTCCAATAACTTTACTATTAATATCTTTTGTTATTTGTTTAGACTCACCAGTTACCATAGACTCATTAATACTTGTATTACCTCTAATAACAATTCCATCTGCAGGAATCTTCTCTCCAGCCCTTGCTTCAACTATATCATTTTCTTTTAATTTATCAATATCAACATCGATAATCTTCCCATTTTCAAGTTTATGAGCCTTTTTAGGAAGCAGTTTAGCTAATTTATTAAGTGCAGAACCTGCACTCATTATTGAATTCATCTCTATTATATGTCCAAGTAACATTATATCTATTAAAGTAGCTAATTCCCAGAAAAAATCATGAACCATAGGATGTACATGAAATATATTGTTTGCAAAAACAGAATAAAGACTATAGAAATAAGCTACTGTAATTCCCATAAATATTAAGGTCATCATTGCAGGTTTTTTATTTCTTAGCTCTTCTTTTGAACCAGTAAAAAAAGGTTGACCTCCATAAAAATAGATTATAGATCCTATAACCAAAACAACCCAATATGAACCTGGAAAGCTAATTTGAAATGGCATCTCCATTCCCATCATTGGAGATAGTAATATGGTTGGAATTGTTAAGATTAAAGAAACCCAAAATTTCTTCTTAAGGTCTTCCATATCCATCATACCCATTCCAGCATGATCCATATGCTCATGACCCATATCATCCATTTCATCATGACCCATATGCTCATGACCCATATCACCCATATCACCATGATCCATATGCTCATGACCCATATCATCTATCTCATCATGATTCATATGTTCATGGTTTTTATCCATATTCTTATGATTCACATTTTCATGACCCATATCCTCTTTGGACATAGTGTTTCTATTATGGTTGTCTTTCTCATCCATAAAAATACCCCAGTTAAGAATCTATTTAAGAATTATTTTTGATTTAAAGAAAAATTATCAAATTATATACCATTATTATAAAATGGCTAATTTCAATTTATTACTCTATTATATGTATTTATAATTTAATATATTTTTCATAATTTTTAAATAATAAATAATAAGTAATAAACAATAACTAAATAAGTAATAATGAAATACTATTAAATACAATTATATAAAAATAAATAAAAAATAAAATCATAATAATAAAAGTATCGTGATAAGAGTATTATACATAATAGTACTATTATAAAAAAATTTATAGAATTATCTTTTGTTTATTTGAGAATAATTAGAACGATAAATAAAAAGAATATTCTTATTATTAGATATAATTTTTTTTTGAGCTTCAATAGGATCTTTAATAACTTCAACATTATTAGACATCTTTTTTTCTATTTCAATCCCTAAATCATCAGTTAATATTAAATCAAACCATTTATCTGTATCTTTACCTATTTCAACTTCACCCATCTCATATTTATTCATTTCAACTTTATTCATTTCAGCTTTATTTGTAATCTTTGATTTATCTAAAAAATTATCTAGAAGGGTAGCTACACTATTTTCATCAATTTCTTCACAAGTAACACCATATTTACCTCCTAAAATAATAGTATAATCACTTAAATCATTAATCATTTTGATAGAGCTTTCAATAGCTTTAGTATTAATCCCCGGGTTAATTTCTTCAATAATAATAGACCCATTTTCTTTTTTTAATGAAGTCCTTCCTTTAATACCATTAAAGTTAGCTAAACCATCTTTAATATCATCCAAGCTAAGACCTAATGATAAAGAAACAGTGACAGCACATAAAACATTTGAAACATGGTGTTTTCCTGGAGCAAAAGTATCAATAGACAATGATCCTGAGATATTTTCACCAGAAATAGTCTTTATATTTTTATAAGATATCTCAATAGAAGTATTATTTAATCCATAATTAACCCTATCAGCGGTTACATTAGAAGAATCATTGTATAAACTAAAAGTATTAGATTTAGATAGAATATTTTTAAAGTTATAATCATTTCCACCATGTTCAGATCCAATGTAATAATCATCTAATGTTTCTTTTTCAATAGCAACTATATCACAATCAAAAACTTGTTTTTTCGCATTTCTTGCATTTGAAGTATTTTTAGCTATAGGATAGTTTTCTACAAGGTTAGTTAATACACCAACATCACCTAATCCAGTAACTCCCAATGAACTTTCAAAAATACAAGCACCATATTCAATATCATTGCACAAATCAGTGCTTAAATTATTAACTAAATCATCAATTGTTACACAATCAGAATTATCAACTTTTTTAGCCATATTTATGGTTTCTAATATGCTTGCAGGAGTTATACTAATATTCTTTTTTAAAGTTATTTTTTTACCTTTTTTATAAAAACAAGACCCAAGACTACTTAAAACAAGAGGATCCTTTTTAAGTAAAATCTCTTTAAGCATAGCTACAACACTAGTTTTACCTTTAACACCAGTAACTTCAACAACAGGAATATTTTTAGTAGCTATATATCTTTTCCACTTATTTAAAATTAATTCAACTGCTTTATGATGAGTTATCTCATTTATAGAAATACCAACAGAATCATTATGATTATAATTATAATTATCATGAATATTATGAATATCAATATTATTAATACTGTTATTGAGATTATTATTAATACTACTAATATTATTATTAATATTACTTTTAATATTATTTTTTATATTATATTTTATATTATTGATAGTATTATTGATATTATTATTGATATTATTATTGATATTATCGTCATTATTGTTATTAATAGTATTATTTTTAAAATTATTAATATTAGAAACTTTAAAAGGAGAATGAATAGGATTAACTATTAAAATATCTATATTATTTGAATTACTAATGTTTAAATTATTAAAATAACTATTAACATCATTTTGATTATTTATAACATTTATATTATGAAACTCAAGCAAACTCGCCTCTTCTTCCTTTAGAGTATTGTAAATATCATAAGCAGCAATATTATTAAATACTCCTAATTTTTTAAGACCGATTGCAATTTTAACTCCACCATGAGTTAAATCAATAACCAATACATCCATGTTTAACAAAACCAAAATAATCTATAAAAATATACAATAACATAACCAATTAAACCATAACCAATTAGCAATATTAATTAATCATTATCAATTAATGATCTACAACTAATTAATCCACCTATTGAAACTAAAAACAAACTCTATCTGAACCTGACCCACCTTCAGTTAGCTTTTCTTTAACTTTTTGATAGAAGTATTTATCAGTTGTTCTGATAAAACAAACATCATTTTCAGATCTTACAAATCTTAATTCTTCAGAATCATCAATTTCTTGGCTAACTTGACCATCCATAACAAGAACAGCTTTTTTACCTTTTTTAAGAAGTTTAACTTTAATCTCACTTTTATCAGAAACAACAAATGGCCTTAAACCTAATTTATATGGACATATTGGAATTATAATAAAAGCCCCTACTTTTGGATCTACGATAGGACCTCCTGCAGACATAGAATAAGCAGTTGAACCACTAGGAGTAGAGAGTATAAGTCCATCAGCTCTAAATTCCTCTACAATCTCACCATCCACTCTAACTTCAAAATTTAACATTTTAGCTGGTTTTTCAGTCATTATCACAACTTCATTTAATGCTGTAAAAAGCTCTTTTCCATGAGAAACTTTCAGTTGAGTCCTTTTTTCCTTAAAATATTCACCTTTAAGAATAGTATCAATCTTTTTAAAAGAATTTTCAATATCTAATTCTGTTAAAAATCCAACAGTCCCTAAATTTATCCCTAAAATAGGAATTTCACTATTACTTAGCTTAGTTTGACCTCTTAAAAGAGTTCCATCACCACCAAGTGTTATTACCATGTCAACATCAAATTCTTTAATATCTGTTGCATATATATAATAATCATCTTTAAAAATTAAACCATGTAATTCATTAGCTATACCTTCATCATATTTAGAAATTTTAGCTATATTATCCTCAAGAGTAGATTCATCCATATTGAGCCCGGATAATTTTTTAGCTAGTGAATTTTCAATAGATATATCTATATTATTACTATCTAAAAATTGTATAAGTTTAGCTGAAAATAAAACAGCTTCAATTTTATCTAACCTACTTACAATTCCAACTCTTTTAATATCAAATGATTTATTATTGTTTATAGTGTTTATTATCTTTTTATGTAGTTTAGGATTACTTGAACCAATGACAATAGCTTTTTCAGATATACTTAATCTCTTTTTTAATTTATTTCCATTTTCATCAGTGATAACCGCACCAGATTCATTAGCTATCAGCATTGAAGCAGCTATATCTATTATCCTACTTCCCCTCATATCAATAAAAACATCATATTTACCATTGGCTATATAAGCTAATTCTAAAACAACAGACCCTAAAATCCTCATCCTTCTTACTTTTTTTATTAGATTAAAAACTCCATAACTATTATTTTTAACAAAAGCCCCTATGGATAAATTATTAATATTAGTTTCAGAATTGGGAGTCATTTTTTTATTGTTTAGCCAAGCCCCCTTTCCTTTAACTGCATGGTAATAATCTCCACTAGCAAAATTTTTAATAAAACCTAGCTCAATATCATCGAGAGAAACATATTCCTTATTAACCAGAGCAACAGCTATAGATATTCCATAAGCAGATATATTTTTTATAGCATTACTTGTTCCATCAAGTGGATCAACTAGAAATATAAATCTAGGATTATCTAGATCAAAGTTATCTAAACCTGAATTATTTAAATTAGAATTATTTTTAGAATCATAAACTCTTTTTAATTCATCAGATACATTAATATTCTTTACACTACCATTACCAATTTTTAATTCTCCTATTTCTTCACTAATTAAAATAGAAGTGAAATCAGTATTTTTTAATACTTTTATAACCTCTTTTTCAGCAATTAAATCAATGAAAGAAGTAGGTGTTCCATCAGCACCCATTTTAACAAATTCACCAGATTTATTATTTCCAACATGCTCCTTAATCTTTTTTTCAACATTTTCAATTATCTTATTGGAAATATTTTCACATAAATCAATGTCTTTTCTATTCATTTTATTGCCCCAAAAAAATCCTTTTTAAAAGATATTCTTCTTAAAATCCTTTTAAAAATATTTTAATTAATAATTATTCTTTATAATACTAACATTATTTATAATAATGTTATTTATAATATTAAAGGTTATTTATAGTACTAATTCTTGTTTATAATAACAAATTGTTGTTTATTTAAATATTAACTATTATTTACAATGATAAATTTATTATTTGTATGGATATATTTATTATTTTTATGAATATTAATTTTTATTTATAATAATAAGTATTATTTATATAAAATATTAAATATAAATCCATTGATTTTAATTATTATCAATAACTTCATCGTTTAAATAAACAACTGAAGCAACAACAGTACCTAATTCATCAACAGTATGATTAATTTCTTCTATAATTAATTCATTGATTGTTTCATTACGAATATCCATCATATAAGTAACCATTTCTTTAGCTTCTTTCCTAATCTCTTCAGGAGATTTATTAATCCCTGAATTTTCAACAACACAACCAAGATTATCTCCAATAGCTATAGCTATAGCAGAAGAAATTAAATCTCCTTTTTTATCTGAGCTTATTGTAGCTAATACACAATTAACCATAGCTCCTGCTTTTAATTTTGGAAGTAGACATAATTGAGTTTCTTTTTCTAACATGCTAGAAACCTTAATTAAATTAACATCCCCTATACCTGCTTCAATTAACGCATTATCAAATGAATTAAGTTTAGTTGGACCTTCTGCCTTTCCAGATACAATAGCAACCTTCATTTTATCACATAGTAAGCTTAATAAATTATTATATTTAATATTATTCTATTAAAAAGCATTTCATCGAATAATATTCCATTAAATAATATTATATTAAATATTATTTTACTAAAATAATATTAAAAATAAAATAATATTTAGTAAAATAGCAATTATTAAAATAATAATTATAATTTTATAAATTAATTTAAAATTTTTTAAAATTTTTAAAAAACCAAATTCAAATCAAATTATATTTAAATTATAATTTAAATTCAAAGTTCTATTAATATTAGAATTTCTACTTATTAATACATGTTCATATCTATTAATAAAAATATAAATAAACATATTAATAGAAAAATTAATAAAAGTATTAACAATTATTTTAATCATATTAATAAATGTATTACTATAATTATTAAAATAATAAATTAAAATAATAATTAAAATAATTACTAAAGATGTTATTATAATTAGGTATATTATTAAAATTACTACCTATATTACTATAATTACTAAAGAAATTGCTATGATCAATAAATTTATGAAAAAGCTAATTTTATTTATAAAAAAGCAAGAATTCCTTTAAAATCTTATAGAAACTTTTATATACTATTGTACTGAAATTAATTATATTACTTTAAAATAGTGAATATTCACTATTTAATTTAAAGTATATTGATCTTTTTATATATTATCCCGAGTTTAGATTTTCCATATTAAACTTTTTATAATTTTCAGAACAACTATCTCTTTAAATGGTATAAAAGCAGTATAAAATATGTAATATTAAACAATTATAAAAATAATAATCAAAGAGTTATAAAAAATTAATTAGGGATTTAAATCCATAATGTAATGTATAAGGTGAAAAAATGACAGATTTACCAAAAGCAACTGTAAAACGAATGATAAAAGAAGTAAATGATGAATTATTAATAAGTAATGATGGACTTAATCAGATTATAGAAGAAACAACAGAATTTATTAAAAAATTAACAGAAGAATCCTTTAAAAGTGCTAAGTCTAACAAGCGAAAAACTATTAAAACAAAGGATATTACTAATGCTAAAAAGCATTTTTACTATATAAGTTAACAATCTTTTCTATAACATTTTATACTTACTCTATACTTATTCTACTTCTTTTTAAATTCTTATTAATGATTATACTATTAAAATTTTTTATTATTTATAAAAATTTTCTATTTTTATAAGTTTAAAAATGAAATTTTTATTATTTATAAAAATTCTTATTTTTATAAGTTTAAAAGCGAGGTTTTCATTATTACAAAATTTCTGATTTTATAAATATAAAAATAAAGTTTTTATTATAAATAATTCCAAGAATTTCAAGAATTCTATTAAAAAATTCTATTAAAAAATAATATTAAAACTAATAGAATACTTTATATAAAACTTGATTAAATATATTATTAATCTAATTATATTACTTATATTAACTACATTTTTGTAAATTGAAGTTATATAAAGCTCCTAATAAAAATATGTGAAAACATAGTATTAGATATAGATACATAATATTAAATGTAAAAACATAGAATTAGGAGTAAATACATAGTATTAATCAATATTAGATTTATAAAAGATTATAAAAGGAAAATGCTTTTAATTAAAAATATTTTAAATTAAATATATCTTTAAATTAAATTTAGATTTAAATGAAATATATTTTTAATTAAATATTGACCCTTACAATAATTTTAACAAATATTATATCCTATATGTGGAGGAAAATTAATGTCAAAGAAAGTTGTTGAAGTGAAAACTTTAAAAGTAGGAAAATATGTAGTATTAGATGGAGAAGCTTCTAAAATAACCAGTTTATCAACTTCATCTCCTGGAAAACACGGAGCAGCTAAAGCAAGACTTGAAGCTGTTGGTATTTTTGATAACCAAAAAAGAAGTATTGTTAAACCAGTAGATACTAAAATTGATATTCCAATTATTGACAAAAGAGTTGGACAAGTATTATCTATCATGGGTAGCGATGTTCAATTAATGGATATGGAAAATTATGAAACTCTCGAACTTCCTATACCTGAAGAAATAAGAGATCAGATTGTTGAAGGTGCAGAAGTAGATTATATCACTGCATTAGGAAACATGAAAATAATGAGAGTTAAATAGATAAATAGCAAATTTATCTAATAATTCTTTTTTTATTATCTTAATATTTATTATCTTAATATATTTATTTTTAAACCCTATTATTTTTAAATTATTAATAAAATAACTCATTAAATCTAGTATTATCCAAATAATTAATATTTAGAGGATAAAATTGATATATAGATAATACTCATATAATAACACACCTTAACACATTTTAAATATCATTACTATTTTTACTTATTATTCCATTAATGAAAAAGCTTTAATTTTGCTTAATATTTTATTAAACTTTTTTTAAAAAATTTACAATACTTAATATCAATTAAACCAAATAATTCTAATTTTTATACCCTTATTTTATCTATATTATCTTTTAATAGATTATTTACTTTTATATACTTTTAAACTTTGCATCTCAAACTTTGCATCAGCTAATTCTTTAAGAAAATAAATATTTAAAAAAGTGTAAAATTTATTCTTTTATGTTAATGATAAAATATATATGTATTATGTAATATATAATATATATGTAATATGTATGTAATATATCATATATCATACAAAACATTACAAAAATCATATTAGAAGTGATAAATATGAAAACCAAAAATAGAACCACATTATTTATAGATTCTGAAATAATAGATACAATCAAACAAATAGCTATTAATAAAAATACCACACAAACAAAGATAATTAATGATTATTTAAAACAAGGAATAGAAAAAGAACCACAAAAAAACAAATCTAAACTTAAATTCATAGTAAAACCAGACCCTAATAAAAATATTGATGATGTAATAAGTAGTATTGAAGCACCAAAGGAATTTGATCCAGTAGAAGCAGTAAAAGAAATAAGAACAAGAAAAGGTTAATTTTATGATATTTGCAGATGCCAATTTTTTAATAGCTTTATTTGTCAAAGACCATAAATTTAATAAACGAGCTTTGAAAATATGGAATAAAATAAACCATGAAACTATTATTATATCCAATTCCATAATACTAGAGGTAATGACAGTTTTAAATATTAAGTTAAAGGTTTCAAAAGAACTATTAGAAAAAGTTTATAATAGATTAAACAGTGGTAAATTTGGAATAGTTGAGGATATAAATTTATATAATAATACTATGGAAAGAATGGTTAATTATCTTCCTAAAAGATTACCTTTTTTTGATTGTTTATATATTGAAATCATGAAAGAATTAGGAATAAACAAGATAGTAACATTTGATGAACATTTCAATATTGAAGATATAAAAATAATAGATTAATTATTAATATAATAAACATTACTTTTCAATAGCTATCAATATTATATTTTAAAATATTAAATAGGAAATAGAGAAAAATAAGCCAAATAATATGATTTATCCCTTAAAAAATAATAAAAATTAAAACTATATTATCAAAAAACAACAAAATTATAACATAGGGATGTGAAAACTATGTCAAAAATGTTAAATGAAGAATATCTGCTTAAATTAGCAGATGAAGTAGGAGAATGTGCTGCAGAATACAAAATGCTAAAAGGAAAACACAATTACTTTAAACACAAAATGCGTTATATGAAACAACACAATGAAGAAATGATGAAAAAAGAAATGACAGAAGAAATGAAAAAAGAAAAATATGAAAAAATGAAAGAATTCCACAAAAAACTTAATGCAGCAACAGAAAAATATATGAAACTAAAAAGAAAACTCAAAGTATGCTTAGTAATATATGAAAAACAAGGCCCAATAGAAATAAATGGGTTATAAATTTTTAAAATATTTAGATAATGATAAAAAAATAATCATTATCCAACTACTTTTTTTATTTATAATGATTCTTAATTTTAATATAAAAATATTATAAATAATAAATTAAATTAAATTCTTTTAAACACTACAAAAATAAAATTTAGTTTTATATTATACTACCAAGTTAGATTCAATAATTTTTTTTTTATTATAAACAAAATATTTATGTAGTATAAGTTAAATAGTATAGAATACAGAGAATACAAAATAGGGAGGGGAAGATTATTAATGATTTTTTTAAAAAAGAATTGCAAAATTTAAAAGACTTATTTAAAATATATAAAAAGACAAAAATAGAAATAGAAGAATTATGTATATCCGGTGGTTGGTATAACCCTCCTGATTTATATGATAAGCTTAATTATCATGAAAAAATAGCTGTTTATAGTTATGCTTATGGGTATGAGCGAAGTTTGCGTAACGATGATTTAACTGGTTTTGTAAGTATCATAACTGGATTAATATCTAATATATCAGCTTCTTTTGGAATGCCAACAAAGAAGGATATAAGAATAAAAAACAAATCAATAGATTTGTTAAATTCATTATCTGAAGTAGATGATGAAACAAAAGCGAAAGTATTAATAAGCTTTGTTCTGAAATTATATAAATCAGATAAAGAGCTTATAGTAAAAACTATAAGATTATCTGAAAAACATATAGAAAAAATAGAATCCTATGAAGGGAATAATTTTTCTGATAAACTTAGAAATTTGATTGATTCTATTTAACTTTATTTTTTTTATTATATTTAATTTATATATTAAATAAAAAAATCAAATGTATAATATTATCGTACAGTTGGAAAAATAGCTTTATAAATTAAATATAAAAAATATTAAAAAATAGTTTTACACTTGAAAAAACACTTCTTGCAGCTGCAAGACTAAACATTACAAATGAAAAAATAATAAAAAATATTATATACCAATATTAAAATATATTATTAGATTTCAAAAAATCATCACAATCATCTTCATAATTATTAGAGTAATATTCAGAAAAAGAATCATCAGGCAAATACATATTTCTATCTAACATTTTACTCCATAAACTATTCGCTTTTGTTTCATCTATCAGCTTATTTTCAACTGCTTTACCTAAAATAAGAGGAGTAGTTATAAGAGATAAATTATATTTATCAGTATATTCTTTAACATCGAAAAGATTATTGCTAGCAACAATGCCATCATTTTCTTTTGCAAAAGCTATAACTGAAGCTTCACCTTTACCTATACGTGTATCATTATCACTCCTAAGACCTTGTTCAATATACGAATAACAATGATATACAGAAGAAAGTATACTCATTTCCTTAACTTCTACAAAACCCCTACCTATCAAAACTCTTAAATTATTTTTTATTATAGGTGGAGTACTTTCATTAAAAAGCTCACGATGAACAGGTTCAGTGATAATAATCTTAGAAAACATTTGAATAAGAATAGAACATTCTCCGATTATTAAAAAACAAGCTAAACAATCAGTATCATAAAATACAGGTTTATTAATCAAGAAAATCCCCTTCTTTAAGATTATAAACAATATCCGATCTGAAAACATCCATCAATAACTCGTTTTTTTTCCCAATAGATATTTTATTATTTTCAAAAGCTTTCTCAGTTAAACGTATATAATTGCCAAAAGAAAAATATTTTTTACTATCATTAGAAGGCTCATATAATTCAGTGCTAAAACCTAATTTCATAGCTTCATTTTTAACATTGAGTTTATATCTTGTAAATTCATCATATGTTATTGACCCATTAATTAACCTTAATCTATATAACATTGCAGTATGACTAATTTGGAAAAATTGTTCGCAATGTATAATATTTTCCAAATTCCATTTTACAATATTGTTCTTTTTCTCATAATCATTAAGAGCACTATCTGGCATTAATAATGAAGATGCAAAATTATTTGCTTCTTCTTCACTAGAACTATTGGCATCATGCCCACAAATTAACCACTCTTCGTTATCTTCATATATTAAATGATATAATTCATGCGCTAAAGTAAAATTTTGCCTACCTTTAGAATGTTCCGAATTAATCAAAATAATTTGATCATCAACAACCTTAGAACAACACCCACTAATTTTTTCACCCAAAGGCAATAAAATTAACGTCAAATTAGGCAATTTTTCAATCGCAACAGAAAAAATATCAACAGGAGAATAACTATCGATTCCCCAATCTCTTCTTAAATCTTCGGCAAATTGATTAGTTTCACGATACCCCTTTATATTATTGTCCTGTATGTATTTCATATTATTCCTCATTATCTAAATTTCTTAAAAGTTTTAAATTATTAGTTACTTGATTTATTTTAGCAACAACATTCAAATCAACAAAATTTTCACTATTTCTAAAAGCAACTTTAGTAATGGAACATTCTCCTGAATCATTTATAATGTATTCATGGGAACAATTATATAATGAACAAATTTTATCTAACAAACTCAAATTAAGGTTTCTAGTCCCGTTTTCAATTTTAGAAAGTTGGCCTTGATCAATCCCCAAATAATTAGCAAGCTGACTTTGAGTATATTTACTATCCTCCCTTAATTTCCTTAGTTTATCTCCCACTTTATATCGCATATTTTCACCTTTATTGTATTATATATTACTATGGCATAAATTACATATAAAATTTTCTATAAAATTATGCCAAAAATATCAAATTCAACTAACACTCTAAGCATTTAGAAAAATTTTTAAGAAAAAATAAGAAAAATTTATTATTAAATATCAATTTTTAGTACATACTCATTACCTATGAGTTCATATACTCTACCACATCTAGGACAAACCCATTCAGGAGTATTCACACAATTCCTATATAGGCATTTACATTTTACTTTCGTGCAGAATTTTTCTACATTTCTTGAATATGTATTTACCAATGTTATCACCATTTATTTATTTTAAATAAATTTAAAAATAACTTGTTTGTTATGTCATAATTATATAATTAGATTTCTATAAATTTTACTGTTCTTCAATAAGTATTTGAAAATAGTTTAAAAAGAATAGAGATAGATTAAAATATAATCCATCTAAAAATTTATAATATTAACAATAATTTTTTTACTTCAATAAATTATAAATAATATATACATATAAAAAAAAATATGTTTTTAATATTAAAAATTAAAAATCTTTAAAAATATTAAATGAGATTAATATTATAAATATGGAAATACTAAAAAATTTATTTAAAAATATTAATTAGGAATTATCATATGAAACAAAAATTTTCAAGTTATTTTAACCCAATAACCAACGAGGAAAAAAATAAAATAATAAACGAAGGTACATTAATATTCGATACAAACATTTTATTAAGTCTTTATAGTATGGAAAATAAAGAAGATGTTGATGAATTTTTTAATATATTTGAAAATAACCAGATGGATAGAAAAATTATGTTAGCTATAGTATAAAAAGTGTGTGAAACTATGTTATTTAACACTTATAAACCATGGAAATTTGCTTTTTCACAAGAAACAGAAAATTTAAAAGAAACTAAAGAAAATAGCTGGGGAATAATAGGAGTTCCATTTGACAGTACTAGTTCTTATGGTCCTGGCTCAAGATTTGGTCCAACAACAGTTAGAGAAGCATCATACAGCTTTGAAAAATATAATATAACCCTTAAAAGTAACCTTGATACAGTTTTCTATGATTTTGGAAACATAAATGTTATATATGGAAACTGTAAAGAAACCATTAAAATTCTTGAAGACACAATATCTGACCTTATTGAACATAATATAAAACCAATAACGATTGGAGGAGAACATAGTGTTAGTTTAGCTCCAATTAAAGCACTTTCAAAGAAGTATGATATTGAAGATATGACAATCATACATCTTGATGCACACATGGATATTATAGATGAATATCAAGGTGAAAAATGTTCTCATGCTACAATAATGAAAAGAGTGTATGATTTAAAACCAAAAGAAATAATTGAAATAGGAATTAGATCAGCTAGTCTTGAAGAAAAAGAGTTTGTTGATAGAGTAAAAAATGTAACTATTTTCACTGCAAACGATACAAAAGAAAAATTTGAAAATATTAAAGATAAAATCAATCGAATCAATGAAGATGAACCAATTTATCTGAGTATTGATATGGATGTTTTAGACCCATTATATGCTCCAGAGGTAGGAAATCCAATCCCCAATGGAATTTCACCAGAGATAATTGAAAATATATTAAAAATATTAGCTAATAAGAATGTAATTGGTTTTGACTTAGTAGAAGTAGCTACTAGCAAACTTGGAGATCCAACAGCAGTAACGGGATCTAAGATAATCTATGATTTTTTATCTTTAAATAAATAATAAATTTAAAAGCAAAATAAGATATTAATATAATAATGAAAATTAAAAAGAGATTCAAAAATTTAAACAAAAAACAAACATAGTAAGAATAACCCACTTTCTATTTTTAAAGTGTTGATCTAGACGAACCACCTTGCTTACTTAATTTTTGTCTTTATTTCTTAATTTAGAAAGAAATTACAGCTTTTAAAAAATTTTATCAATTTTCATATAAATACTTTTTTGAAAATTTCTTCCATATGGTTTCATAGCTAACCCATTTAGATGTTTTAACCAAACTAACATGATTTTTATTAGTTAATTTTTAAATTACTTGTTTTTATTCTTTTTTACAGCCTTCTTAAAGAAGAGCAAATAAATATTATTAAGCTTCTTCCTCAAAAATGTCCATAATCAATGATATAATCATAAATTAGAGACTTTCAACACTTAATATAATAGCATTATTATTCTATTATTATAAATAAATTTTTAATAGTTTTTTGCTTTTATTTCAAAGTATGCTTTTGGATATTTGCATACTGGACAAATTTCTGGGGCAGATTTTCCTTCAACAATATATTCACAATTCCTACATTCCCAAACTACTGTGTTTTCTTTTTTAAATACTTCATCATTTTTTAAATTAGCTAATAATTTCTTATACTTTGCTTCATGCTCTTTTTCAATTTGACCTACCATTTCAAAAACATAAGCAATTTCATTAAAACCTTCCTCTTCTGCTTCTTTTGCAAATTTATCATACATAGTCCATCCATAATGTTCAACATCAGCAGCATCTTCTAAATTAGTTACTGTATCAGGAATTTTTTCATCATGTAAAAATTTAAACCATATTTTTGCATGCTCCCTTTCTTTTTCCGCTGTTTCAAGAAATAAAGCAGCGATTTGCTCATAACCTTCTTCTTTTGCTTTAGCTGCATAAAAAGTATATTTATTCCTAGACCGTGATTCTCCTGAAAAAGAGCCCATTAAATTCTTCTCTGTCTTTGTTCCTTTCAAATCAAGCATTTTCAACATACCTCCAAAAACAAATTATATAAAACATACTATATTTATATAAAATAACAATAGTTATTATTATAATATCATAATTACCTCATCATTAATAAATTTAATTAATGCATTAAAAACTAATAAATAATATTATAATAAGGAAAAAACATGGTTAATTTTAAAAAAATAACAATAATATTAATAATAACAACAGTAATAGTATTATATTATACTAAGCAAAAATCGTTTTATCTGCCTAGAATGTATAGATTTGAGTCAATTATAATTTAAAAGGAAGAATATGAATGAATAAAAAATATTTATACTTGAAGCTATTCTCTGATTAAAAACAAAAATTTCAAAATATCATTATCATTAATTTTATTCATAATAATAATCATATTAATTAATTGTTTATTTCATTAAATTCTTTTTTCAATATATCCATATATACTTCATCATAAACTTTATTATTTATATTATAAGCTTCTCTTCGATGCCCAATTATTTTAAATCCAAGATTTTCATACATAGCTATAGCTTTTTCATTGAAATCAATAGCATATAACATAACATTGTTTAAATTTAAAATATTAAAAGAAAATTCAAGAAGTAGATTTGTAGCTTCTTTACCATAGCCTTCTGATTGGAAAGATTTATCTAATAAAAGGCCTAAAGTAGCTTTTCCATGAACAAAGTCTACATCATATAATAATCCTATTCCAATAGCTTGTTCGTCTTCAGAAGTTTTTCCTTTTTTTACTATAACGAAGAAGAATTTATCATCACTATTATTATAATCTTCAATATATTTAGCTTGTTTTTCTTCATTAAAAACAATATGACTCCTACCAAATGTTAAATTAATCTCAAAATCATTTAACCAATCATTATATAAGTTTAAATCTTCTTTTTGACTTAAACTTAAAAATATTCTATCTCCATCTAATTTATTAACATAAGTCATGGTTAAACCTCTATTTTAGCAATATATTTAGATAACAGTAAATCTGGGCGGTAGGTTAATTTTGCTTGCCTTAAACCTTCAATTCCAAGATCTTCTTCACGGTTAATAAATTCATAGTTTGACCATTGTTTTTCGCAGAATTCTTGGTTAATACAATTATAAATTCCTTCAAAGTTAGTGTCAGCTCTTTCGCAATGGATAACAACAGTATCTTTGGTTAATTCTTCTCCAGTAGATACTCCAACAATTTTACCATCAATTCGGATAATGCATCCTTTAATTCCTAATTCAAATAGATTATCAAACATTTCTTCCATAGCTATAATCTCATCTGTATCATTGTTAGAATTTTTAATAGTATTTATAGTAAATTCTTTTGCTTCGATCAAATTATTTGAATTTATCTCTTCATAATTATAATCATAACTTTCTCTGAATTTTTTAAGCCATCGGCGTTTATTACGTAGTTTAGAACCAGATAATGTGATTAATTTGTTAGATTTATAAATATAATCGAATGAATCTCTATCTTCTATTAATGTGAAATCTTCTAAGGTTTTTTCTAAACATTTTTTCATTTCAGGAAGTAATGGTTTGATTATTAGAGTATCTCCTTCTTTTTTAAAAACTTCTTTTATTAAAGATAAAGAATCTTTAATATCACACCCTCCATATGGAAAATGACAAAATGGTTTTTTACTATCTCTTAGTTTACCTTTTATACATAAACAATCGTTAATTATTGCATATTCATATTCATAGGTCTTTCTCCACATGAAAAGATTAGAAAAATTCTTTTCAGCATTATTGAAATTAGTTTTATTAAAATAATCATCAAATATAGGTTTATCTGATAATGATATTGGTTTAAATTCTATGTCTTTCATTTTATCATATCAACTATTATTTTTTTTATTAATTCTAATAATTTATTAATTCTAAAGAACTAATACATGCTTTATTTAACATTTTAAAAAGTTCTTCTTTTTCAATGTTCATTTTTTCACAAATATGATCTTCCCATTGGATTTCCTTTTCAATCATATCTTCAACTATTTTTTTACCTTTTTCTGTTAAAAATAGCTTGTAAGAACGTCTATTATTTTCATCAATTTTTTTAATAATTAATTTTTTATCTTCTAATATTCTAAGGGATCTAGATGCTCCACATTTATCAGTTCCACATGCTGAAGCTATATTTCCTTGAATAGAACCTTCATCATGATAAATATGTAAAATCAATCCATATTGATTATAGCTAATACCCTTTTCTTTCAAATAAGGATTTATGAATGCTTGATGAGCTTTATTAAGAATTAAAATATAGCAATTTAAATAATAACTCATATTATCCATATCTTTAATTTTTTGCATTTTTAAAACTCTGAAATTTTTATTTGTTATATTACGAATGAAATAAAGAAAAGGTAATATATGAACTTTATAATATATAAATGTTGTCATTGACAACAATTATCATTGCCAACATTTTTCATTGATAACATTATTTAATTAAATAATTTTATAAAAAATAGAAAAATAGTAAAAATCAAAATGTTAATAAGAATATTAATAAAAATGTTAATAAAAATATTAATAAAAATAAAGAATAACTAAAAATGATATCCTCAATATTATATATTATATGATATTTAATAATATAAATAATAAAAAAAGGTTTAATAAAAATTTAAAGCTTAGAAATTATTTAATAGAGAAAATAAAAAAAATAAGTCTTAAACTTAAAATAAAAATTTAATAGAAAAAGTAAAAATAAAATGAGTAAAAATTCATTTATACTTTATATTCTTCATATATACAAGTGTTTTTATAGGAACCCAGTTTTTATTAGCTGTATAACTAACAGTGTTACCTCCACCACTAAATACTTTAGCATAGATTGTTTTATAAGAATATTTATTCGAAAACTTACCTACTTTATAATTATATAACCTATATTTGATTTTAGCTTTGGTTATATACTGTTTATCATAAATATTACCATGACTAGAAAGTGTTGTCCTATATTTAAAATATTTAGCTTTTTTATAGTTTGTTTTATCATCATAGTAATTTATTCCTTTTTTCCATCCTATAGTGTGAGTTACTTTTTTAGTAGGAGTGTTTTTAACCACAGTTTTTCCAAAAACATCTTTATTGTTTATTTTAACTGTATAGTGACTTGTTTTACTTGCACTAGCAGGAGCTAAGCATAATCCTATTACAGCTAAAAACATTACCCCTAATATTATTGTTTTTTTATTATTCATAAAATCACATTCTTATATCTAATGGTAGTAATCATCATAGCTATAATCATCATAATAATCGTCATCATAATAGTAATCATCATCATAGTCATAATCATCATATGAGTCATCCTCATAATCATCATCGTAATCTGAGTCATCATAGTAATCATCATAATATGAATCATCATAGTAATCATCGTATGAAGAAGAACCATCATAATATCCCATTATATATCCATATAATAATGCTAAAGCTAAGTAACTATTATTACCATTATTAACTGAATTTTTTTGATTACTAACTTCTGGTAGTTTAATTATATAAGGTTTCATTAACTCAAAAGTTTCACCCATCTTAATAACAGTGTTTAGATTTTCAGAGGATAAAACCACAATTGAATAAGAAGTGTCATTAAATAGTACAATTGAATAAACTGTCTTATTACTAGTATTATTACTCATATTATAGATAGTTCCATTATAATTATGATCACTATTATTCATTTTCTTTTTTGATAGTTTATTTAAGATATCTCCTTTAAATTTTGAGTAAGTTTCATTTGCATAACTATTATTTGGATCTATTGATGCAACAGAAATATTCAGTTTAGGGTTTGTGCTTATATAATTTAAACTTGCGTTAGTAGGATTTATTTGAAATTCAGTGCCTTGTGGAACGTCTAACTTTATATTAGTATCATTATATGATGTATAAGCTGTGATAGCCCCAAAACTCACAGCTCCTAGTACAGCTATTATAACACATGCCACTCCAATAATAATATATAACTTTTTATCATCCATAATAAAACAACCATTGTTTATATTTATTATAATATGGTTAATAAAATTTTTGAAAAGATTTGGAAAAAAATATAAAAGTTTTGATGAAATATAAAGAGTTGAAAAAATGTAAAATCTTTGATGAAATATAAAGAGAATAGAAAAGAATATAAAAGGGTCATTAAATAAAACCTAATTAAACCTATTTTTCATTTTAAAATCTGATATAGATTGCTTAGCTAAAATTTTAAGTTCATTAAAATATTTATATTATTGAAAAGTGAATTTATCTAAAATAACTTTTTCCATGAATTATTTAACAAATAATAAAAAAATTTTTATTATTCTTTACAATTATTATTCCTTATAATTTTATCATTTTTTAATATTCATCACTAATTATTATCTATTTTTAAAATAATATTTGATAGATAATTTTATAAACAGTAATTAATATATTGAAAATAAGTATAAAAGAATAAAAGATTAGAATTAATTTTCTAATAATGTTTTTTAATTTTTTAATATTGTTCTTAATGATATTCTTAATAGATATTCTTAATAATGTAGTATTAAATCTATAAAATAAGCTTTATAATAGCTATAAAGTTATTAAAGATAGTGAATCTAAAATGAATCTAAAAATTTTAAAATAATAAATTATTTTATAAAACTCATATTGGTGAATTTATGCGTATAGTAGCTGCAATTGGTGGATCCATAATAATAAAAGATTATAATTATAAGAAGTTTCAGGAGTATGCTGAAATTTTAGGGAATTTAGCTAAAGAACATGAGATTTTTGTTGTTGTAGGTGGTGGAAGGCCTGCAAGAGATTATATTCAAATTGTAAGAGATCTTGATTGTGGTGAAGCAAAGTGTGATGATATAGGTATTGAAGTTACAAGAATAAATGCTAAATTACTACTTTTATCCTTAGAAGATAAAGCCTATCAGAAAGTTCCTCATAATTTCCAAGAAGCTTTAGAATATTCAGCTAGTGGAAAAATCATTGTGATGGGTGGTACTGAGCCTGCACATAGTACTGATGCTGTTAGTGCAATTTTAGCTGAGTATGTTAAAGCAGACCTTTTGATAAATTTAACTTCTGTTGATGGGATGTATAATAAAGATCCCAATAAATATTCTGATGCTGAATTAATAGAAGAAATCACAGCTGATGAAATGTTAGAAGTTATTAAAGGAAAAGATGTTAAGGCTGGAACATATGAATTTTTTGATATGACTGCTATTCAAATGATAAGACGTTCTGCACTTGAAACCATCATAGTTAATGGAGACAATCCTGAAAACTTAGTTAAAGCTATAAATGGTGAAAAAATTGGAACTAAGATTGTTTCTAAATAATTTGAGCCTAATACATAAAAGCATTATTTGTAATAATCATATTAATACTAATTTAAATAATAATTAGAAGACTATCAAGAGTAAATATTATAATTAAAATAATAATAAGGATAATAGTATAATTAAAAGAATAATAATAATATTATAATTAAGATAATAATAATTACAATTAAACTATAATAATAATTAAAATAAAATAATCATAGCAAAAACATATTTATTATATTAAAATTAACATTTAAAAAAAAAAAAATTATAAAAAGCAAAAAATAAAAGGTGAAAAATATGACTGATATGCATAAACATTGTCCTGTTTGTAATACTCCTATACCATTAGATGAAACTACTTGCTCCCCAAAATGTCAGAAAGTTTTGAGAGATAGACAAGCTCAGATGAAGAGAAGTAGAATGATTTTATTTGTTGTAATGGTTATATTCATATTAGTATTCGCATATATGATGTTTTTTAGATAATCATTAAATTATAAATTAATCTATTATTGATTTAATATTAATTTATCTTAAATATTAACTTAATATATTGATTTAAAAAATATTATTAATTTAATATTGATTTATTTTATATTTAATTAATATATTGATTCAATAAATATACTCATTAAATTAAACTATATTCAACTAATAAGTGGTGTTTAAATGTTATTATCATCTACAAATACATTAGGCAATAAAGAAATAATCGAATATCATGGTTTGGTAACAGGTGATTCTTTAATGGGTTCTAATGTTTATAAAGATCTGTTTTCAGGAGTTCGTGACGTTGTAGGTGGACGAACTTCAGCTTATGAAAAAGAATTAGAAAAAGCTAGAGAATTAGCTTTAGATAGCATGGAAGATAAAGCTAAGGAACTAGGTGGAAATGCTATCATAGGGCTTAAAATCTCTTATAATAATCTTGGTGGAACAATGGGAAATACAATCCTTGTTACTGCTTATGGAACAGCTGTTTCTTATAAAGACTAAAATATATGTTATTAATTAAATTCTTATTAAATTACTAATTAAGATTAGATTTGCTAATTAAAAATATTTATAATTAGTTTATTAATTAAAATTACATTCATTATTAAAATATATGGATTCAAAAACATCTAAAATTACATAAAATTACATAAATCTTGATTCAAATGATTTTAACTAAATATAGAAAATCTAAAATTAAAGATATAGCTTATGCTACTGTTTTTATAGCTATTGGAACTGCAATAGGAGTTATTTCACTTATATTATTCTATGCATTTAACATAGCTATATTTGGATTTAATCTTGGGTTGATTTTTTCCCCTATAATTGCAGGTTATACTGAAACCTATCTTGCAGGGAGATTTTATGGTAAAACCACTGGAGCTGTTAGTGCATTCATATTATTCTTTATAACAGTTCTTTATGGATTTATATATATAAATAGCAGTCTTGGGTTGAATCTAATAACAATTGGAAGTGCAGCCATTATCTTACAAGCAGCATTCCCTATTTTTATAAATTATTTCTTAATCGTAGTTCTTTTAGGTGTATTATCATATACATTAGGGTTTTTCAAGAAATTTGTTGATTATATGCATATATCTTTGAAAAAATTATACTATAAAATCCTTAGAAAAGAATATGTTGAAGAAACTAGTGAAATGGATTATGATGAGGATATGGATAGAATTAATATAAATAATCTAGGAATTTTATTTTTAACCACAAATTCAGTTTCAAATATGAGTATAAAAGAATTTAAAGGGATTTATGAAGGAGAGATATTAATACAAACAAAAAAATCCCTAATGAAAGATAAAGAAGCTAAAGAAGATGAAGTATTAATAAAAAACCTTGAAAAAGCAAAAGAACAAGCAATAGTGAATCTATCAAATAATGCTAAAAAAGAAGGTTGTGATGGTATTTTAGATTTAGATATTCAATATGATACTTTAAGTAGCCTTAAAGAAGATAATATTCATATCATTGCTCGTGGAACTGGTGTTGAATTACTAAAATGATAGAACTAACATTTGGATTATAAACATTACTCTTTTTTAAATCCCCAATATATAAGATATTGGATCTAATCCCAACATTTTAATACCCATATAAAATAATAATATAGCAAAAATTTGATTTAATCTTTTTTCAGGAATTTTATATGCTAATTTTGCTCCGAAGTAAGCCATTGGAATTGAAAAAAGAATTATAATTCCAAAGTTAACCAAGCTAATATATCCTAATGAATAAGGCAAAGTATTAACACCAAATCCAGTGAAAATATAAGATAAAGTTCCACCTATAGCTGTTAAAGATATAAAAACAGAAGATATGGCAATCGATCTTCTTAAAGTAAATCCTAATAAAATAAGTAAAGGAATTAAAAATACTCCTCCACCAATTCCAAGAAGACCAGATAAAAATCCAACTATTATTCCAAATAAAATAGACCATTTTAGCTTAGGACTATAAAGACCATCTCTTTCAATATCATTATCTATTTCATTAGAATCATTATTAATCACATTAAAATTAAGTTCACTGTTAATTTCAATATTATTTTCACAATCCTTTTCACTATCATCTTTACAAGTATATTCAATATTATTTTCACTATTGCTTTCACTATTGTTTTCAATATCCTTTTTAATGTTCTTTTTAATACTGATTTCACTATCTGTTTCACTATTCTTTTTTGATATTTTCTTATTTAAAACCATAAATATGCTTGTAAAAATAAGGAAAAAACCTAAAATACTTCCAAGTATGTTAGAAGGAAGGTTTGAAGAAGCGATTCCCCCTAAAATACCTCCAAACATACCTAATATTCCTAAAATAATCCCAATGTTTAGTATATTTTTTAATTCACATTGATGACTATAAGCTCCAGAAATTGCTGTTGGAATAATAATAGCCAGGCTTGTTCCAATAGATATTCTCAAGGCTAAATCATGGTCAACACCCATAGAAGTTAAAAGGAAGTATTGAAGAGGTACCATCAAGAATCCCCCACCGATACCTAATAAACCAGCTAAACTCCCTGCAAAAATTCCTATGATAATTAAAAAAAATACATATTCAAGTAAAAGAATAATTACACCTCTAAACAAATGTGAAAGCATCAGAATATGTAAATATTTATATCTTTATCTATATTAATTGTTTGATACTTTATATTTATAACTACTAAATTATATAAGAACTTATAAACATATATAAAATTATAAAAATAAGAATAATTTTATAAATTAATAAAATCATTAATAAGATAAAAATAATAATAATAAAAAAAACAATATTAATAATAAGAACAAAAATAGCAATAGTAAAAATAAAACTAATAATAGCTAATAGGTATAATAATAATCAAATTAAATATAAAAAAATTAATTAAAGAAATTAAATTAAAAAATAAGTTAAATATAAAAGTTTAATTAAAAAGATTAAATATAAAAAAATTTAATTAAGAAATTAAATATAAATAGATTAAATTAAAGAGATTAAACATGAAAATAGATAGATATACTTTATTTGGAATTTTTTTTATATTTATAGCTGTATCAATCTTTTTTACAGATGTTTTTAATCCATTCATAAGACCAATTACTCATTTATTCCTAATGGGCTCTTCAAAAGGAAAAGATATACTATTTTTCTTAATATTAGGTATTTTTCTAATATTCAGTCAATTATTTGAATATAATGGGAATTTTAGAGAAAATAAATACATTAAAAAAATAAGCTCTAATAAAATTTTATCCATATTTAAACTAGAAAATAATACTTATATAAAGTTTTCAATATTTCTTATTTTAGTTACAGCAATTTTAGGATTAATAATGGAATTAATAATAAGATCACAAATGGGAATTTCTCCATTTACAATTTTTATAGCTATGGATCCTACACCAACAACTACAAGCATATTACATTCTCATATTTATAAGTCCGTTATTGGAGGAGTTATTGGATTTATTCTCTCAAATCTATCTTTAGGAGTTCCGATAGGAGTTAATACTGGAGATTCTTTATACCAATATGTTCCAAAACTAGCCAATATAATAATAATAGTTTTACCAATTCTATTTTTATCACAGCTAGGTTCAATGAAAGATCGTTTAGCCCCAAGTAGGTTAATCTTAATATTTGCATCAACTATAGGATTAATTGGAATATTTGATGGAGGATTATTCTCAGTCCCTTGTGCAGGGGCAGTTTATGGAATGTTACTTATCTATTTTGATGGTAATGCCTTTGATTATTATACAATTAGACTATTTAACAAATTACATATTACTAATAAAGACGAGGAATATATAGAGAAAATTAGAAATAAAGTTAACTTCTCATATAAAAGTTTTAAAAGATATATACCCCATATCTTTTTAGCTTTAATTATATTAACAGCTATATCTATTTCAATAATTGGGACAAATACAGAAAACTATGAAATAAATATAATAAATCAAACAAGCTCATTAGCTGAATTGAATAATACTTTAAGTGATTACTCAGTAATATCAATTGAAAATAATAATGATAATAATATTAATGTTGAAAATAATAATATTAATATTGATAATAACAATAGTAATAATATCGATAATAACAATGATAAAAAAACATTGATTCTCATATCTCCCAAATATAATGAGATGGAACTACTTAACAGCTTAATAAAATCACTTAAAAATCAGGGCGATGCATTTTCTATGAGTTGGAACTTTTATTCATACATTAATTCAAATAATACGAATTTAACCAACAATAAATAGTTTAGAAACACTTAAAATAAAATATAAATTTAAATATTATATTAACATATATAATTACCTACAAATATAAAAATGTAAAAGGTCAACTTAGCTAATAAGCTAGCTAATATTTATATAATTAGTATTTATTAATAATTAATACTTATTAGAACTATTTACTATTAACTAATATGTATTATAACTACTAATTAATTATTACAATAATATTATTACAGTTAATATTTACCTATAAATAATGAATTATTGATTAAAATGAAACTAAGTATTATAATTCCTACTTACAATGAAGAAGAATATCTTCCTAATCTATTAAAAAGTATTGAATCGCAAAAATTTAAGGATTATGAAGTGATTGTAGCTGATGCTAACTCCTGTGACAATACTGTAAAAATAGCTAAAAATTATGGTTGTACTGTAGTTCAAGGAGGAATGCCTGGTGTTGGAAGAAACAATGGGGCTAAAATTGCAAAAGGAGAAATACTTTTATTTTTAGATTCTGATCTAGAATTAACTCAAAACTATCTTATAGAGATGATTGAAGAGTTTGAAGCTAATGAATTAGACATTGGAATTACACAAATAAACCCAATATCCGAAAAAAAAAGAGATAAAATCCTTCATGACTTAGCTAACTGGTTTATGATAGCTTTTGAAAAAATAAAACCTCATGGAGCAGGTTGTTATGGAATAATATGTAAAAAAGAGTTACATGAAGAATATTCTGGTTTTAATGAAAAGCTTACATTTGGAGAAGATACAGATTATATTGAAAGAATAGCTAAAAATAACAAATTCAAAGTTCTTAGAAACCCTATAATAAATGTATCTACTCGCAGACTTGAAGAAGAAGGACTAGGTAAGCTCGCAATGCAATATGGAAAAAGTACATTCAATGATCTTAGGGGGATTAGAACTAGTGCTGAAGAATTAGAATATGAATTTGATCATTTTCCTAAAGATTCATTAGAAAAAGAAGATTTGCTTGCAAAGATTAAAAAAATATCAGACAATCATTCGATAGTTAAAAGTGAAGACTTAGAATATATAGATAATAAAAGATTAGATAGTAAAAAACTGGATGATAGAAATCTTAATAATAAAAAGTCAGAACTAAAAATTACTAATAATAAACCTCTAAAAATCGAAAATCAGAAAATAAAGATATTTTATTCTGTTTGTGGAGAAGGTATGGGTCATGCTGTTAGAAGTGGAGTAATATTAGAAGAATTAACAAAAAAAGAAAACAAAGAAAAATATGACATATATATATTTTCAAGTGATAGATCATATAGATATTTAAAGAATAAATTTGATAATGTGTATGAAATTGGTGGTTTCAATACAGTTTATGAAAATAATGAGGTAAAAAATAAAAGAACCCTTTTAAACGCAATTAAGGCAACTCCTAACAATTTAAAGGAAAATTATGGAATATTATTTAAGAAAGCTAGAGAGGTTAAGCCAAATATAATAATATCTGATTTTGAGAATTATTCAAGTATTCTAAGTAAGCTTATTAATGTTCCCTTAATAAGTTTAGATAATATAAATATTATAACTCAAACATTCATAGATTATCCTCCTCATCATAGACAAGATATGTTAAAAGCAAAAAGTGTTATAAGATCTTATATAATGAGACCAAAGAGATATATAATAACTAGTTACTTTTTCCCAAAGATAAAAAATCCAGATAAAGCAACTATTTATCCTCCAGTTATTAGAGATAAAATAAGAAATCTCAAAACCAGTTATGGAGAATATGTATTTGTTTATCAAACTAGTAATTCAAATAAGGAACTTATAAGAATACTAAAAGAATTTAATGAAAAATTCATTGTATATGGATTTAATAAAGAAGGAATCGAAGGAAATTTAACTTTTAGAAAGTTTAATGAAGATAAAATATATGAAGATATGAGCAATGCAAAAGCTGTAATCACTAACGGAGGCTTCACATTAATAAGTGAAGCTATTTATTTAAAAAAACCTATTTACAGTATTCCAGCTATTGGAAACTTTGAACAGCTACTTAATGGTTTTTATATAGATAAATTGGGATATGGAGAAATGCATGAAAAGGTTAATGTTTCAACACTTGAAAATTTTCTAAATAATTTAAATAAATACCAAAAAAACCTTTATAATGTTAAGAATAGTGATAATTCGGGAATAATAAAAGAATTAAAAAAATCAATAGAAATATTTTCTAAAAAATATTAAAGCTAAGAATATTAAAACTAAAACTATTAAGGCTAAAAATATTAAGATTAAAAGTATTAAGGTCAAGAATATTAAAATTAAAAATGTTAAAAATATTACTAATTAAAAAGATTGAAAATTAAAAATATTAATAATTAGATATTAAAGCTAAAAATATTAATAATATTATTAATTAAAAACTAAAAAAATTAAAAATATAAAAATTATTAAAGATAATAAAATAAAAAATAAGTATTATGAAATATAATTATTATAAAAAATAATTATTATAAAAAAATATAATTATTAAAAAAATATAATTAAAGAGTTACACCCATTTCAAGTTGTTCTGTAAGCTCTTTATATCTATTTCTTATTGTAACTTCTGTAACACCAGCAATATCAGCAACGTCCCTTTGTGTTTTTCTCTCACCTAAAAGAACAGAAGCAATATATAACGCAGCAGCAGCTACACCAGTAGGCCCTCTACCAGAAGTAAGACCTTTTTCCATAGCTTTTTCAATTATTTCAATAGCTCTTGATTGAACTTCACCAGAAAGACCAAGTTCACTTGCAAATCGTGGAACATAATCAACAGGTGATGTAGGTGGAAGTTTTATATTCAATTCACGAGTTAAGAACCTATAAGTTCTTCCAACTTCTTTTTTACTTACTCTTGAAACTTCAGCTATTTCATCAAGAGTACGTGGAACATTACATCTCCTACATGCAGCATAAAGAGAGGCAGCTACTACACCTTCGATACTACGACCTCTAATAAGTTTGTTTTCTACTGCACTTCTGTAAACAACAGATGCAGCTTCTCTAACACTTCTTGGAAGACCTAATCTTGAAGAATCTCTGTCAAGCTCACTTAAAGCAAATGCAAGGTTTCTTTCTGTAGCTCCAGAAATTCTAATTTTTCTCTGCCATTTCCTTAACCTATACCATTGTGCTCTGTTTCTTGCAGGAATATCTCTACCATAAATATCTTTATTCCTCCAATCAATCATAGTACTCAAACCTTTATCATGTATAGTATAAGTAATTGGAGCACCTACTCTTGTACGTTTGTCCCTTTGTTCGTGATCAAATGCTCTCCATTCTGGACCCATATCAACTAGATTTTCATCAATAACAAGACCACAGCTAGCGCAAACTACTTCAGCCCTTTCATAATCGCCAATCAGATTTTCTGAACCACATTCTGGACATTTATTCTGTTTTTCTGTGTCAGAAACATCATTCTGCATTCTTCTTTTTGCAGAAACATTCTCTATAGGTTTTCTTTCTGAAACCTTAGTTTTCACTTCTTCTTTCGTGCTATTAACCCCTTTATTTTTTTAAAAATTATTAAAGTATTTATAACTTTCAAATATTAAAATATGAAAATTAAATCAATTAGAATCACTCAAATTAAATTCATTCAAATTAATCAAGTTATTCAAACTAAACAAAGTTTAACTTAAACATTCAATGAAATTCTATGATTATTAAGTAATTAAATATAATTATTATCAAAATATTGCTTAAATATCATAAAAGATAATTCATGACAATATTCTGTTATTAACATAGTGTTTAAATAGTGTTTATTGATTAATTGTAATTTTTTATTGCAATTGTTCAATAATTGTTCAATTGTTTTTTCTAGTATTTTTATTCTTATTTAATCTTTTACTAGTGTTGTTTTTATTATTTTTATTTTTCCTATAAGTTTTTCTACTCTTATTTTTAACACTCTTATTTTTATTTCTACTTTTATTGAATTTTCTATTTTTAGGATTTTCAGAAAAATATAAATCTTCACCAATAGACTCTTTAAAATCATCCATAGACATTGATTTAAAAATTCCTATTGATATATATGGTTCTTTTGTAGGTCCAAAAACAGTTATAATTTTACCTATTTTCTTTTTATCCTTATTAAAAACAGAAGCTCCTGAAGGAGGTGACTGTGAAGATCTAGCTATTAATCTTCCAGAATTAGATAAGTGAGAAATATTTCCTAAAAACTTCATAAAATCAAACTTAAAAATAAATAATTATTATATCACATATATAATATACACTTCATCATATATAAACCTTCCGATAGTATTATATATAACTAACATTGATTATTTAAATAACTTTCTATTTAATTAAAACCAAAAATATTGATCCTAAGATGTCAGATGTTAAATATTTTATAAGTTAAATGTTGTTTGTTAAAAATAGATAGAATACTATTAATAATTAAAATATAAGCAATGAATATAAATGCTATTAAAAATAAGCATTTATGAAAATATTAAGTATTAATATATGAATGATATAATATTAGAGAAAAATACATGAAAACATGAATCAGAAAATACAAATAAAGACAAATAGAGCTAAATAAAATTAAATAAAACTAAATAACAGTAAAACTGTAAAAATTAAAATAAATTATTTTATTACTAAAAATATTAAAAAATAATTATTAATATAATATAGTCTTATAATAATTCTATTTAAAATTATATATCAAATAATATATAAATATATATGTAAATATAATTTATGAAAATATAATTTTTACAAATAAAAACAATATTATAACTAAAATTAATTGATAAAAAATTTACAAAAATCCATTAAACTAACAATTCAAAAAATGTAAAACAATTAACAAAACAGGTAAATTAAAAATTAATGGAATAAAAATATATTTTAGAATAATAAAACAAAATTTGTAAAAGGGTGATAAAATGAACATAGGAAAAGAGTTGGGTATTGTTCTTAATTTGATAGTACCTAACAGTATAGAAGCAATAGAATTCTATAAAAAAGCATTTTCTGCAGAAGAAGTATCAAAGTACTTTGGACCTGATGGAAGTATTATGCACGTTGCAATAACTATCAATGGAGAATATTTTTATTTAAATGATTCTAATGAAAATTTTGGAGCTTTTTCACCAAATGAAATTGGAGGATGTCCTCTAAACATTTGGATCATAACCGATGATGCAGATGAACTTTTCAAACAAGCTGTTGAAGCAGGATGTGAAATAACCATGGAGATGGATGATATGTTCTGGGGAGATAGAATGGGAAGTTTAAAAGATCCTTATGGGTATAATTGGATGATATCCAAAACAATAGAAAAGCTATCTGATGAAGAAATAGAAAAACGATCCAAAGAATTCTTTAAAAAAATGGAAAATATGTCTTAAAATTAATAATATATCTTAAAAATTAATAAAATTCATACTTTCATTTTTTTTATATTATGTATAATTTGTATTTTATTTAATTTGTATTTTATTTTCTATATTCAATTCTAATTTTATTTCTAACTTTATTCTTAATTTTATTTTCTATAAATGATTAAGTTTTTAATATTCTATTCTTCATTATATTATGAGCATTTATTTCAATACTATCATCAATATCTTTTAAATTTAATATATTTTCATTTAAATAATCAGTATCATACTTATTTTTCAAAGCATTAAATATCATATAGTCTGCAATATGAGGATTTTTAGGTAAAATAGGACCATGTAAATAGCTACCAATGAAATTTTTATAAATCATGCCCTCTTCCCCATCTTCTCCATTATTTCCAAAGCCTACCTTAACATTGCCTAATGGATCATAATTATGATAGGTCCTTCCACCATGATTTTCAAATCCAATAATATCAGTTAAATTATATGATTGTTTTGATTTAAGCAATGAATCAGACCTCAAATTATTAGAGATTAAAATATCTCCTGTAAGTCTCTCTTTTTTGCTTATAGTTTCCATTTCAAAAATTTCAAGACAAGGAATCTTTTCATTATAAGGGTTAAGATAATAATTACCAAATATTTGATAACTCCCACAAATAGCTAAAATAGGTTTTTCTGCCTCAATAAAGCTTTCTAAAGAATTTCTTTGATTAAGAATATGATCTGAAATAATATCTTGCCCTTTATCAGATCCTCCACCAATTAAAATCATGTCTGAATCTTCAAGGTTGGTTTCTTTATCGATTGTAAAGTTTTTGATGTTAATGTCGATTCCTCTCCATTCACATCTATTTTTAATACATATTAAATTTCCAATATCCCCATATATATTTAAAATATCAGGATACATATTGACTACTTCAAGTTTCATATTGTTAACCTTATTATCTATTAACCTTATTATCAATTCAAGAGTTTAATTAGATTAAGAATTTAATCAGATTTAATATTATTTACACTATTATATTTTGATTTTTCTTTTAGTAAAAATTTCCTTACTTCAGGAACAGCAGTAAAAGTCCCAATAATATAAGATTTAATATTTTCATCTAAAACCTCTTTTATTGGTGTTTTAATATCACTTACTTCTTTTGAAACATGTTTTTTTATTTTATCTGTATTAAAATTACTATACTTTAGTCTTAAAGCTGCTTCATTTGCTCTTGTTCCTGAACAGTAAAAATAATTAATATTTTTTATATTATTTATTTGCTCAAAATCAGCATCCCAAATCCAAGATATGTCTTTTCCATCTGCAGGAGTATCATTAATTAGAAACATTATAGATTTCGGTTCTTCATCATGAGAAAAGCTATTAAAAACTTCACTCAATCCAACAGGATTTTTCGATAAAACTAAAACCACATCTTTATTTGGGAAACTTATGGTCTCCATTCGCCCCAATTTATAATCAAAATTTTCAACTTGATTTTGAACAAAGGATATATCAAAATTTTCAGTTAAACAAAGAGAAATAGCTGCTAAACAGTTGTAAATATTGTAAATACCCATATATTTAAACACAAATTTATCTTCAGCAATATTTTCACTAATACTCCCAATAATACCTTCATTAACACTTTCATTAACACTTTCATTAATACTTTCATTAATACTTTCAGAATTATTAATTTTTAATAGAAATTCATAGCTATTATCTTTAATATCTATTGATTCAGCAGCATAATTAATTTTTGGACGTTCAACACCACAACTATCACAATAATAATCTCCAACATTACCATAGCTTATAAAGTTATAGCTTAAACGATTACCACAATTTTTACAAAATATAGACTCTGCTACACTATGATCTATTTTAGAAAATTGATTTTTATTAAAGCCATAATATATTTTTTCATTAGGCAACTTATTAAACTGAGTAGTCGAAGGATCATCTGCATTTAAGATTAAAGTAGAATCAACATCCTTTAAAGTATCATATACTAAATGTATTGTATTTTCAACCTCACCATATCTATCAAGTTGATCTCTAAAAAAATTTGTTAAAATAACATAATCTGGAGAGAAAAAATGAATTACATCTGGAATAGAGCCTTCATCCACTTCAAATATTCCCCAATCATAGAAATTTTTGTTATTTACAATGAAAGAAGTTACCACCCCTTGAATCATATTAGCTCCTTTAAGATTAGAAACTAAATTATCATATTTTCCACCAATAATATGATTTGTTAAATTATTTGTAGTGGTTTTACCATTTGTACCAGTAATAACAACAGTTTTATTACACCTTTTGGTTAACTCTTTCAGAATACCTGGAAAAATTTTAATAGCTACTTTCCCAGGCATTGCTGTCCCTTGTCTTCCTGTAACTTTTAAAACAATGAAACTAATCTTTCCAGCTAAAATTGCTAAATTTAATAATAGTTTTTCATACATTTTGCATCAATAAATAGTATTGATATGTATAATATAAATACTTTTCACTTATTAAAAATAAATAAAAAACAGAAAAAATAATAATATAAAATTTAATGATAATATTTAATAATTGTTAATAATAATTAAATTAATAATGATTGATATTTAATAACAATTCACATTCTAGCTTTATCATAAACATTTTTAAGAGTTTCCATATCGACACTAGTATAAATCTGAGTAGTAGATAAATTAGAGTGACCTAAAAGCTGTTGTATAACTCTAATATCAACTCCATTTTTTAAAAGGTGTGTTGCAAAAGAATGTCTCAAAATATGAGGAGTTACTTTTTTATCAATTCCAGCTTTCTTTCCATAATCTTTTATCATGATTTGAATATATCTAGTTGATAAAGGGTTACTCAACCTGTTTGCAAATAAATAATCACTATCAGATTCTCGAATAATCATATATTTTTCAATCAAAGATTTAGCATTATTATCAAAAAGAACTACTCTATCTTTATCCCCTTTACCTCTAATTCTCATAGTTCTATCTTCAAGATCTATGTCTTTTGTTAATAATGAAACAAGTTCTGAAACTCGAATTCCTGATGAATATAATAATGTTAAAATAAGCTTATTTCTAATTTTATTCTTTGTTTTACCATTATTATCATTAAGATTAAAATTACTAATTTCTTCATTATTATTATCATTAATATCTTCATCATAAGCATTGATGAGTTTTTTAACTTCTGATTCATTTAGTGATTTTGGAAGAGATTTAGTTCTTTTAGGAGCTTTAACTTCATCTAAAAAATACAACCTATTAAACTCGAGGAATTTTTTTGAAACAACAGTTACCAAATATATATAATTTTGAGAAACTAACTTATCTCTTTTTAAATGTTGAATATATCTTTTAAAACTTCTTAAAAATCTTTTCTCATCATTTAAATCATCTTGAGTCTTTAAAAATTCATGAAGATTGGTAATAATAGATTTATATGTTTTAATTGTATTTTTAGAATAATTTCTTATTTCTAATTCTATTAAATATTCCTCAATCATATCTGGAAAATTAAAAACCTCTAAAACACTTAATAAATTACCATTATCATCATAAGCAGGTAAACCTGTGTTTGGTGGATCGAACCATTTTTTAGATATCTTTATTTGATCTGTATCAGAATATTCTGCCATTATAACAACCCAATTTAATATTATAATTTCAAATTAGTATTAATAACTTTAATAATAATTATAATAAAGTTATAGTAATAATTATAGTAATAATTATCGTGATAAGTATAATAATAACTATAATAATGAGTATAATAGTATTATTTATTATATTATTAGATTATATAATTATTAGACAATGTAACAATATTTGAATAATATCTTAATATATATTTATAGTATTTAACTTCTTACTATATCTTATATAAAACATACTTAATATACTTAACTTATTTAAGTTAAGCAAGGTTAAATAAAGCTAATTAAAAAAGAATAGATGTAAAAATAAGTTAAAATTTTTAATAAGATTAAGAATATGGTTAAAATTAAAAATAGAATTAAAAATAAAATTAAATATAAATAATTTAAATTATTTATGAAAAATATCAATTTCTATAAAAAACATCAATTATGAAGAATTTAAGCTCTTATAAAACCATCTTTTAGTTATCTCTGCAGATACTATATAAAACACGACAATACTTAATAAAACTAGATAAAAAATCGGAGGAACAGGTTTAAATCCTAATATTGACGCAAATGGGATATAAGGCAATATCATCACAAATAAAGCTATTGATATTGAAAAAAATGCTAAATATTTACTTGGTTTACTCTTAGTAAAAGATTTCCTTGTTCTAATAACTAAAACAATTAAAGTAGCTGAAACAACAGATTCAATAAACCAACCAGTTTGAAATTCAACTTCACTTGCTTTAAATAGAAATATTAAAACTCCAAAAGTTATATAATCAAAAACAGAACTTAAAATTCCAAATACTATCATGAATTTTTTTATAAAACTTAAATCCCAACCTCTTGGATGTTTTATCCATTCATCATCAACATTATCTGAAGGAAGAGTCATAGAAGGAATATCTGTCATTAAGTTAGTAAGAAGAACTTGTTTTGGTAATAATGGTAAAAATGGCAAAAAAATTGAAGCTCCCGCCATACTAAACATATTCCCAAAATTGGCACTTGTAGCCATGAAAATATATTTTTGAGTGTTTGCAAAAGTTCTTCTACCCTCTTTTATACCTTCAATAAGAACTTCTAAATCTTTGTCTAATAAAACCATGTCAGCTGCTTCTTTAGCTACATCAACAGCAGTATTAACAGATAAACCTACATCTGCACTATGAATAGCTGAAACATCATTAATACCATCACCCATATACCCAACCACTTTTCCTGTGCTTTTTAAAGCTAGTATTATTCTTTCTTTTTGATTTGGTTCAATTTCTGCAAATACGCTATATTTAGAAACATTATGAACAAAAGCAGCATCACTCATATTCTGAATATCATTACCAGTAATAACCTTATTGTTATTCATCCCCACTTTTTTAGCCATATTTTTAGCTATTAAAGCATTGTCACCAGTTATTACCTTAAGTTCTACCTCAAGATTATTTAAATCAAATATAGTATCTTTTATTCCCTCTTTTGGAGGATCAAAAAGAGAAATAAATCCAGTGAAAATCATTTGAGATTCATCATCACGATTAATAACCGATGCACTTCCAAAATCTTTATAAGCTACTGCTAGTGTTCTAAAACCTTCAGAACTTAATTTATTATAAAGAGCATTTATTTGATCAATTACAGTAGAAATATCAACAATTTTCCCTTCATTATTAACCGCATGACTACAAATACTTAATACTTCAATAACAGCCCCTTTAGTAATTAAAATATTAGATTTTTCAAAAATGTTTTGATCATTAATATTATCAGTATTATTAAGACCATTACTAAATTTATTATTCAGATTATTACTAGAATTATTATTAAAATCATTAGTATTAGTATTAGTATTAGTATTAGTATTAGTATTAGTATTAGTATTAGTATTAGTATTAGTATTAGTATTAGTATTAGTATTAGTATTAAGATTATTATTTATCTTTTTTTTAGATTTAAGTCTTACTAACAAGCTAAGTCTTTTTCTAATGAAATCATAAGGAATTTCATCAACCCTAACATATTTTTCAAACTCTTCTAATTCAATATTTGAAATAGCATTATCAATAGGATTTTTAAATCCTTGCTGTAAAGTTGCATTTATTTTAGCTAACTTAAGAACCATTTCACTATTATTACCTAAATAATCTAAAGTATTATCTACTTCAACTTTGCCTTCAGTTAAAGTTCCAGTCTTATCTGAACACATAACAGTCATATTACCAAAATTTTCAATAGAATTAAGACGTTTCACAATGACCTTCTTTTTAGCCATTTGTTTTGCACCTTTAGCTAAATTAACACTTATTATAGCTGGTAACAATTGAGGAGTCAATCCTACAGCTAAAGCCAATGTAAAAAGTAAAGAATCAAAAAAGGGTTTGTTTAAAAGCACATTAACTGCAAAAAGAAAAATCACCATGATTAAAGTAATTTCCATCAAAAGAGCACCAAATCGCTTAATACCAATTTCAAAATCTGTTAATGGAATTTTAGAGCTTAATTTTTCACTTATATTTCCTAATTCAGTATTTTTTCCTGTAGAAATAATCAAAACTGTTCCAGTCCCACTAACAACATGAGAACCCATAAAAACAGAATTAATCCTTTTATTTAAAGGAGTGTCCTTATCTAAAACACCTATTTTTTTCTCAACAGGAAAAGTTTCACCAGTGAATGTAGCTTCATCAATAAAAAGCTCATCTTCTTCAATAATAAGACCATCAGCAGGGATAATATCCCCTGCACTTAAAAAAACAATATCTCCCATTACAACTTCTTCAACAAATATTTCTTCTTTTTTTTCATCTCTAAGAACAGTAGTTTTAACCTTAATAAGATTTAAAAGCTCATTTACAGCATCCCCTGCGGATTTTTCCTGCCAAAATCCTAAGATTGTTGAAAATAATATAATTAGTAGTATTATAATTGAATTAGTAGTATCTTGCAGAAAAAAAGAAAGAGATGCTGCGAAAAGTAATATAAGAGTAATTGGATTTTTAAATTGGTTTATAAACAATAAAAAATCAGATTGAGTTTTCTTATCATTTTTTAAGGTATTGGGGCCAAATTTATCTAATCTATAAGATGATTCCTGAGAAGATAAACCAGAAAATGAAGATTTAACTTGATTTAAAGCATTTTTCCTATCGAAAGTCCAAAAAGGAATTTTTGATTTAGAGTTGCTCATTTAAACCCCTATAATTAGCTATTCAATTATTAACAATTAAAAATTTCTTATTATTATTTCAAATATATTTATTTTTCACCTATAAATTTATATTTAGAAGTATATATTAATTTTGCTTGGTTAATTAATATTAATAATAAGTTAAATGGTGAAAATAAAACAAATATTAAAAAATCAAAGAAAAAAGAATAAAATAGTATAAAAAATATAAAAAGTATAAAAAATATGAAGATAAATATAAAAATAAATAAAAATATGAAAATAATTATAAAATCTTAAATTAATTAACAGTTATAATCCTAAGTTTATCAGGTCTTTTGACTATTTCACTTGCTTTAAAAGCTACTAAATTTTTAATTCCTTTTGAAACAGAAATATCAACCAATCTTTGACTTACAACACCATCAAAAATTACAGCATAAGCATCTTTATTTGCAGTTTTAAGTTCATCATATAGTTTTTCAACTTTAACCTCATTCAAAATGTTTAATGCATCATCTAATATTTCAGCACTTCCAGTACCTTCTAAATCTCTTAATAAATTTCTCATTAAGGTTACTTTATCTTCAACTTTAGGAGTTTGAACTTTTGGCTTTGAATTAGCAAAATATTGTTCAACAGGAACTTTATCACGAAGTGATATCATAACCTCTTCTTTTTCAAGTTCTTCAACTTCTTTGCCTTTTGGAGCTCTTGTTACGTAATCTACTTCTCCAACTTGCATGAGTTCTTTTAATATTAATTCTCCACCACGATCTCCATCAACAAAAACAGTGACAGTCTTATTCTTAGTTAAATTAGCTACACTATTAGGAACATTTACTCCCTCAACAGCCACAGTATTTTTAATTCCATATTTTAATAAGTTAAGAACATCAGATCGACCTTCTACTACAATAATAGCATCAGAGGTATGAATACTAGGTCCAGCAGGAAGTTTTTCATCCCCATATTCTGATATTTCATGGATTCTCATAGCTTCCTTAACTTCTTCAATCATTTTCATGCTTTCAGGAGTTACTTTCTCCATCATACCTTTATATATTTCTTTTGCACGATTGACAACTTGTTCACGTTTAACAGCCCTAACATCTTCAACTTTAATAGTTTTAATATGAGCTTCACAAGGTCCAACCCTGTTTATTGTTTCAAGAGATGCTGCAAGAATAGCAGTTTCAATTCTATCTAAACTGGAAGGAATAACAATTTCTCCTTTAGCTCTTCCCCCATTAGAATGAATAATAACTTTTATCCTTCCAATTCGGCCTGTTTTTTGAAGTTCTCTCAAGTCTAAGTCATTGCTTAAAAGGCCTTCAGTTTGACCAAAAACGGCTCCAACAACATCTGGCTTTTCAACAATTCCATTTGCATTAATTTGTGCATGAATAAGATATTTAGTTGTAGTTAGTTCTTCAATTCCTTTTCCCATGTTAAGCCTCCATTAAATTAGATACTTAATGTACTTGCAGGGATAATTTAATTATCTATGAAAAAATAATTTGTAGAAAATAACAGTGAAAATCATTAAATCTCTACATCTCATAGATGGCAATGTTATTGCATAAATTATACTTGTAAATTTAATAAAATTGCAAATGAACTATCTAATATTTAATAACGATTAATAATATCTAATAATATCTCTATTTAGTACTTATAATCATTTTATAAAGATAAATCTTTAAATACAATTATTAATAACTATATTTAAAATCTGATAATACGAATATAATTAGATAATAATTAAATATTAAATGTAGTATATTCATTATGCAATGTAATCATAATGCAAAAAAGAGCTTAAAAGACAACTAAAGATTATTTATCTATTATATAAATATTATAAAAATTATTAAGTATTATAATATTGTTAGTATTATAATATTGATATTATTTTTAGATATTCTAATATTATATTATTATAATATTATTAGATATTATTTATCTACTAATATTATTTAATTTAGTTATTAATTAACTATTGTCCAATTATAATAATTATTTGGTTAAAACCCTATTAAACAATCATATTCAATTTTAAAGTTATCTAGTTGAAATTATATTAATAAATTATTATAGATTGAATAATTTTTAGGTCGTAATTTTCATAATAGTAATTTTTTATAATATTAATTTAAATATAATAGTTTTAATCCATGATTAGTTTCCTATATTTTTATTTAAACTTATTATCCATTTTATCAATTTAAAAATCAATAATTTGTTAAAATCAATAAGTTCTTATTTAATATTTATTAAATATAATTATGTTTTCCTTCAATATAAATTAATTATTAATGTTTATTAATTGTAATACTTATTATAATAATTATTAACTAGATAATTATTAATATTTAAATATGTTTGATATTTTAATATATTTTAATAATATACAATAATATGCAATATTTCATATTATCTTATTGTACAAATACTTGTATAAATATTGAATTATGTATAAATGAAGATTAAATTAATATTAAAAAATTTAACTAATATTAAAGGATTTGGATAATATTAAAGAATTCAATTAATATTAAATAATTTATTTATTAGAAATTAATAGCTAAGTATAATTCTGCTTTTTAGTTTTTATTATTCATTGATTATACCATATTCAACTATTAATTATATTAAATTTGTTTTAACTTTTATTATTGATTTATAATTTGAATTTTTGATAATTATTTAATAATTTAAAGCTCTAAATGAGCATATAATGATTATGATTAGTATCTTAAATAATAATATATAATTACTACTATATAAAATTGTATATTTAATAATCATGTTAAATATTCTATTCTTTAATTTAATTAAAAATAAAAATAATTTTTCTAAAAAGATTAGATGATTTAATAATTTATATTTAATATTTAAATAATTAAATAAATTAATAGTTACAAATAGAATAAATATATCTCAAAACAAATATTTTAAAGCAAATATTTTTAAAACGAATAATGATAAGTTATGATAAATAGGGATAAATAGTGATAGATAGTGATAAATTATTATATATTATTATAAATTATTTATAAATTATAATAGATTATAATTATATAAATATGATAAATTATATTAAAACAAATTATATTAATGATTAAAACAAAATAAAATTTAGAAATAAAACATATTTATCTAAAAAACTTATAAAAAGAACCAAATAAATTTAAAAAGAATCAAATATGTTATAAAAGTAATTAAAAGATTTATTAGGTGTTAAAATGGGAAAATCAAAATTATCAGCAAAATCATTATTAAATGAAATATCTTACAAAAAACATCTGAAAAATAAAAAAACTATTTTAGTTAATGATTTAAGAGTCTGTAAAGAAGATTTTGAAATTAAAAACTTAGATATTTTAGAATCAGAAAATTCCCAAAAAACAGAAAAGATTAAAGGAAAAAAGCAAATAAAAGAAGAAATTGGATTTGAAAACCTTAAAAATCTTTTAGATAATACTTCTTCTTGCCAAATATCTGATGCATTAAATAAATTAACAAGAAGGGACGGGGTTTTAAAAGGTTTAAAGTCTGTAAATAATAAAACTGCCTATGGTAGAGTTGTTACAGTTGAAAGTTCATCAGATGATTGGGGAACTTCCCTATTAGGAATCGACGCTTGTAAAAAAGGCAATATTCTTTTCATAAAGACTAGTGGACCTAGCTCCGCAGTTTGGGGAGAGTTAACTTCAACCTGTTCAGGAGAGAAAGGTATTGCAGGGACAGTTATATGGGGAGCTACCCGAGATATAAATTTCGTTTCAGAAAATAATTATCCAGTATTTGCAAAAGAAACTATACCTAATGCAGGTAATGCTTTAGGCTTAGGAAAAGTAAATATTCCAATTAAAATAAGTGAATCTCCTGACATAATAATTAAAAATGGAGATTTTATATTTGGTGATAAAAGTGGAGTTGTCCATGTCCCTCAAGAACTTTTTTGTGATGTAATGATAAAGGCTTTGGAAATAAAAGCCAATGAAACAAATATTATTTCTGAAATCAAAAAAGGAAAACCTTTATCTCAAATAGTAGGATTAAAAGACAAAATTGAATAGTATTAGATAAAATGAGGATTTAAATGAGTTCTAAAAAATCTGATGAATTTTTTAACATTAATACTCCTGAAATTCAGAAAGAAAAAAAAGAATTGGAAGAAATAGAAAGAAAAGAAAAAGAAAAGAATGAAAATCAGGATATTTATTCTATAATCAGAGATAACAAAAAAAGCATAATTATTTCTTTCAGTATAGTATTTGGACTAGTTTTTACAATACTAATACTTGCAGGAATTAATGATGTAATCAACACTTTAAAAAGAACAAATCTGTGGATATTAGCTCTTACAATTGTGATACAAATATTTGTTTATTTACTTTGGGCACTTAGATGGAAGATTATATTAGATAAAATGGACCAGTCCCCTAAATTTATAAACGTTCTTGGTATTTTAATGACAAGTATATTTGGAAATAACATAACACCAGGATCAATAGGAGGAGAACCACTACGTGCATATGTACTGAAAGAATACAATGATACTCCATTTGAAGTTGGACTCGCTTCAACAATGGCAGATAGAGTATTTGAAATACTTCCTTTCTTGTTAATGTCTATATTAGCAGTCTTTGCCCTTTTGTCATGGTATTTAGATATCTTATCAAAAATTTTTCTAATAATATTAATATTAGTTACAATATTTGGATTTTCACTTGTAATATATGCTGGAATCAATAAAAGTGTTTCTGAAAAAATAGCTTTGAAGATATTAGGTTGGGTCCATCCTTTAGTTGAGAGAATGACTCAAAAAAAATATAATTTAGATAAATTGAAGAAAAAAGCTATTTATTATATTGATAATTTTAATTCTAGTTTTACTATGATAGTAGAAAATAGATTATTTTTTGCAGGAGCATTCCTTGCACTTTTAACATGGGGATTGGATTTGTCTAATTCATATCTAGCATTTGTAGCTATAGGTATTACACCACCATTAGCCCCATTCATAACAATATTTACAATAGCTATTTTATTATCATTTTTACCATTATTACCTGGATCATTAGGTATTACTGAAATAATAATGATAGCTCTTTTTGTTCCTGTAGGAATAACTGCAGACCATGTAATAGCTGCAAGCGCAATTGAAAGAATAGCTTCATATATATTACCTACAATTGCAGGATTATTAACCGCTATTTATTATGGTAAAAAAATTGTTAACAAAAATATAGATGAAAATAAATCATAACTGTGAATTTAAAAACTTCATTTTTGAAAAACTTCATAGAAGTTCATTGATAAAACTTAATTAATGAAAAAGTTCATTAATAAAAATATCCATAATATTAATACAAAAATATTAATTATTTTATACAATTTATAAAAAAAATCATGTATTTCATGAAAAAAATATACAATATCTAATTTTTTTAATATAAAATAAAAAGAGTGACTTATTTTTTAATATACTATAGAAAGATTTTTATAATATTTTAACTAATTATTATATGCTGTAAAATTAAATATAATATGAAATTGAGAAGAATTAATGGAGGAAGCATAGTGAATATTAATATTGATTCTTATTATTATATGAGAGATAATATTTTTGATAAAGTTCAAAAAGCTAGTAATGTAGAAAAATTAGCTATGGCAGTTCTAATGGCTTGTTTGACTGGAATATTAGCACAATTTATAATCCCTTTACCTTGGACACCAGTTCCAGTAACTGGACAAACTCTTGGAGTTTTAGTCTCTGGTTTATTCCTTGGAAAAAGATTTGGTGTATTAAGCCAAGTTATATACATATTTGCAGGAATTTTAGGTGTAAGCTGGTTTGCTGAAATGAGTAGTGGTTTGAGTGTTTTCTTAGGTTCAACCTGTGGATACTTCATAGGTTTTATACTAGCTGCTGCATTAATTGGTTATATTTCAGAAAAGTATACCGAAAGTAGAAATTTCAAGAAAATGTTTGGTCTAATGTTAGTAGCTAACTTTGCTTGTATTTACATTCCTGGATTGATCGGCTTAAGTATTTGGTTATACTTTACCCAAGGGGCTTTTCCAGATATTATAACTTTAATTATGATGGGTCTTGCTCCATTTATAATAGGTGACTTGTTTAAAGTCGGAATTGCAGCTGGAATATCCAAAGTAGCTTTGCCAAAATAATAATAGATTTATAATAAAAATAATAACTAACAATTATTATTTTGTCCTTATTTTTTTAATATATTAATTTTTAAGAAATTTAGCAATTTTAGAATAAATATATTAATTTCTAATAATAAATTAATAGGTTCTAAAAGAAAAATAACGATTTTTAAAGACTTTCAACAATTAAACAATATAATATTAGATATTAGCTACTTTTAACAATAAAATTTATTTTTAATAATAAAGTTTTAATAATAAAATAATTTAAAGAATCAATTTTTATCAAATAAATTGATTAATATTAACTATCTACAGTGAAAAAATGAATAATAACGAAAAAAAAGTCATTTATTTACGTGGGCATCATTTACTATGTTTACAAGGATATCAAGGATATGGTTATGATGATAATTTTAAAAAAAATATGGAAAATATAATTAGCATTTTAAAAAATGAAGATTCTAATGTCAAAGTAGTTTTAACTGAGTCTCCTGATGATTTATGTGAATTTTGTCCAAATTTAAAAGATAGAATATGTATAGGTGAATCAAACAATACTGAAAGCAATGAAAATACTAAAAATAAATTAATGCACTCCATTAATAACAGAAAAATTGTGAGTATGGATTCTAAAGTCTTGAGAAAAGCAAATATAAAGAAAAAAAAGGAATATTTATTTAGTGAAGCAGTTATATTGGTTAATAATTCATTTAAATATTTGAAAGATGCTAAAAGAGTTTGTGGAAAATGTGAATGGAAAGATAAATGTCTTTGGTATCAATCAAGAGAGTGAATAATAAACAAAAAAAAAATTATATTAATAAGCCTAGTATTAATAAAAAATTATATTAATAAATCTAATATTAATAAAAATAATATTAATAAGATTAATTTTAGTATTAAAAATATAATAGCAATAACATGATCATGAATAAAACCAATACATTTAAATATAACTTCAATTAAAGTAAAATTGCTGTAATTGTAGATAAATACAAATCAGTATATATAGTCCCGTAGGGTAGTGGTAATCCTTCTAGGCTTTGGACCCGGAGACGGCGGTTCGACTCCGCTCGGGACTATCTTATTTTTATTATTTTTACACTTTTTATTATTGTTACATCTGTTTTATAAAAATTTAATTAAATTAATCTCTTTTAAATATATTTAATGATTTTATTTATTCTAGGGAATTTTATATAATTAAAATTAAATAATATTCTAATACTAAATATTCTAATATTAAATATTCCAATATTAAATACCAATTAGATAATAACTAAAAAATAACTAAAAATATAATTTATTTATCTAAAATTAAGATTATTTAAAAATTAGATAGTATTTAAAAAGATAATAATTTAAAATATTAAATTAAAATTAATCTTATATAAATAAAGTTTATATAAATAAAAAATTATTAAGATGGTGTAGTAAATGGAAAAATTGCTAATAATGGGAATAAATACCCGAGGATTAGTAAATTCTAGTCTAACATTGCCATATAAAACTTATTCAGCAAGTTATTATTGTACTTTTGATTTTAAATTACCTTATAAAGAAAAACATATTTTAAAACAAAAAGAAGGAGTTTCTTGTGGATTTATTGAAAAAAATTATAATCCAGGTAAATTATTAGAATTATCAAAAGATTTTATTGAAGAAGTAGATGGAATCGTTTTGTCTTCAGGAATATCTTGTAATGATTTTAAAGGGATTTTTAAGAAACATAAAAGGAAAATAATAGGTAATCAGAAAACCGAACATGTTGAGGATAAATATAAATTTTATAAAAAAATAAAAAATAAATATTTAACTCCTAAAACTTTTAAAATAAACTATGGAAACAATGAAGACAATATATCTGAAATACTTGAAATAGCTAAACAATATACCAACATTTCATTTATTATAAAACCCCTCCAAGGATCTGGAGGTTATGGAGTTAGCTATATAAAATACAATGGCGAGAATGAGATTATTTTCAATAGTCCATTTAATGCTTCTAAAAAAAATAAAGATGAAACTATAGATATCAATAAATTTTATAATGAATATATAAAATATGAAAATTCAGGACTAGTGGTCCAAGAATATATAAATGGAAAAAATATTAGTTCATCTATCCTATCGACTAAAGAAGAATCAAAAACAATAGTAACTAGCAATATGTTAACAGATTTAGACTTTGGAATAAAAAATAGTTTCAAATATTGTGGAAATATAGTGCCCTTCAATATTAATAGCACAAATAATGCTTTAAGTTTAGAAAAAGAAAAAAACACAATGAAACATATAAAAAGAGGTTCTGAAGATTTAATATCATATCTAAAATTAATCGGTTCTAATGGGTTAGACATGATAATAGATAAAAATTTAGAAGAACCATATATTATTGAAGTTAATCCACGATTCCAAGGAACTTATGAATGCATAGAAGAATTGTTAGGAATCAACTTACTAGAAGCACATATAAAAGCATGTGAAGGGGAATTAATAGAAATTCCAAAAATCCCTAAGGACACATATTCTATCAAAAGAATAATTTACTCCCCTGAGAGAATCAAATTAAAGAATAATATTGATATAACTAATGTTTATGACATACCTTATAAAGGAGTAATTATCGAAAAAGATGAACCAGTATTAACAATCATAACTCCCAAAGATAGCATTTCAAATGTGAAAAATGAAGTAAATAATGCTGTTTATTTAATAGAAAAAGAATTTAAAAATGATAAAAAAGTCAATTAACAATTATTATACTAAAAAATTTTACAAAAATAAAACTTAAAAAATCTAAAGATAAAATAATATAAAATAATAATAAAAAATAATGAAAAAATAATAAAAAATAATTATAAAAAAGGAAAATAAAAATATTTAAAAATATTTAAAAAAAATATTAAATGAGAAGTAATAATACAAAATAAAAAGAAATTATAGAAAAATTCCTAAAAAATCCTATCAAGATATTATATTAAATTATTCCAACTTAAATTACTCCAACAAGTATTAAAATAAAAATTAAAGTTCCAATTACTATCAAAATAGTAGTAGCAATCATAGCCCCAGTAATCATCAAATATAGCCTGGCTTTTTTATCAGGATCTTTAATATATTGATTAAATGGATCACGTTTCATAATTACACAAATTTAAAAGAACGATATTAAACATAAAGAAGTTAATACTTTAAAAAAAAATAGAACTTAAAAATAAAAAATAAAAAATGTTTATAAATAAAACATTATTTAAATAAATTATTAATAATCTCAACAGGGAAAAGAGATAAAAATCCTAAAAGATCACCTTTCTCAATAGAACCATCAGAAGATGCAATAAAAGCTGCTCTATTGACAGTTTTATCCATTGAAAGAGGGATGTGGGTTTCTGAACCAACAGCAATTGGATGACCATATTTATTTGCAGCATAACTACTAATAGATACTATATGTTTTGCAGGAATTGAAATCTCTTTAATTTTAATTGAAACAGATTTTCCATTTTCTAAAACAGCGTTTTCATCAGCAACAATAACTCTTGATAAAATAGGAATATCTCCCATTTTAAGATCCATTTTACTTTGAGAACTTTTAAGTTCTCTTTTGAATTCGCCAACAGGATTTAAAAATCTAACCATTAAATCACTACCTATTCTTCAACTTCAATTTTGGATTTAATTATCTTTAACCTAACAAAGTTTTCTCTCTCCATCTCTTGAAGTCTTGTTTCAATAGATTTGACAGAATTTTGTAGCTTAGGAATCATTATATGTTCTAATGCATTAACACGACGTTTAGTTGATTCAATTTCAGCAGCTAAAAGATAAATAGTTTTTTCAACTTCCCCTAATTCAATTATTAATGAAATTGCCTCTTCAAATTTCTTTGCAGTTTCATCTAATTTTGCTGAAGTATCTAAAAAACTATATCCTCTATCAACCAAGGTTCTTTCTTTGATTTCTGAATCCATTATAGGAACAACAACACCCATAATACTCCTTGAGTCTATTTCAACTTCAACGGACTCTTTTACAGATAATGATGCTCTTTGAACAGATAAATCACCCATATCCACTTGAACTTTGGTTAAGTCACTGTATGCTTCCTTAAGAATTTCTTCAACTTTACTACGTGATCCTTTAACTCTATCTAATATATCAAAAAATTCTTTAATCAAAGCATCACGTTTTTCTTTTAATAAACTATGGCCTTTAACTGCGAGTTTTTCCCTATCTTTGAGTTTTAATAACTCCATTCTTGTGGGATTAATCCCTTCCATTGTTTCTTGTGCCATTTTTTACCCCCTAGAAAAAATAATTAGTAACATAAGTATTTGTACTAATTATAATTTTCTTATGGATTTTATTCATACTATTCATTTGGAAGATAAATAGGAATATGTTCTTCCTTAACCCTTTTAAGTTCAGCTTTAGGTAATAAACTTAATAATTTCCAACCAAGATCTAAAGTTTCCTGGATAGTCCTATCTTCATCTTTAGCTTGAGTAATGAATTCTTCTTCAAAAGCATCAGCAAATTTCAAGAACTTTTGATCTCTTTCAGTAAGAGCTTCTTCACCAACAACAGCTACTAAATCTCTTAAATCACGACCTTCTGCATAAGCAGAGTACAATTGATCAGAAACACCACTATGGTCTTCACGAGTCCTGTTTTCACCAATACCTCCACTCATCAAACGAGATAAAGAAGGAAGTACATCGACAGGAGGATAAATACCTTTTCTGTGAAGATCACGACTAAGTACAATTTGTCCTTCAGTAATATAACCAGTTAAATCAGGAATTGGGTGAGTAATATCATCTTGAGGCATAACTAATATAGGCATTTGAGTAATAGACCCTTCTTTACCAGATACACGACCAGCACGTTCATATAAACCAGCTAAATCAGTGTACATGTATCCAGGATAACCTCTTCTTCCAGGAACCTCATTACGAGCTGCAGAAACCTCTCTTAAAGCTTCACAATAGTTAGTTAAATCAGTTAAAATAACTAATACATGCATATCATGTTCAAAAGCTAAATATTCTGCAGTAGTAAGAGCCATTTTAGGAGTAAGAATTCTTTCAATAGCAGGATCATCTGCTAAGTTCATGAATACAGTAACTCTTTCAAGAGCTCCAGTTCTTTCAAAATCCTTCATGAAAAAGTTAGCTTCTTCGTGAGTAATACCCATAGCAGCAAATATAACTGCAAACTCAGTATCTTCACCAATTACCTTAGCTTGTCTTGCAATTTGTGCAGCTAAGTCATTGTGAGGTAAACCAGAACCTGAAAATATAGGTAATTTTTGACCTCTAACTAAAGTGTTCATACCATCAATAGTAGAAATACCGGTTTGGATAAATTCTGCAGGAAATTCACGAGCAGAAGGGTTCATTGGGTTACCATTAATATCTAATTCTTTTTCAGGTATAATCTCTGGACCGCCATCAATAGGTTTACCAGTACCATCAAAAATACGACCCATCATATCTAAAGAAACACCAATCTTAGCAGTTTCACCAGTAAAACGGGTTTTAGTATTTTTAGTATTTAAATCACTAGTTCCTTCAAAAACTTGAATAACTGCAACATCTTTTTTAACTTCAAGAACTTGACCTCTTCTGTTTTCGCCATCTGGTGTTTCAATTTCTACTATCTCATTATAAGCAACACCTTCTACTCCTTCAACAATCATTAAAGGACCAGCAACTTCAGTAACTGTGGTGTATTCTCTTGTTTTAATATCAGTATTCATTCTTACACCTCACCACATTGTTTAATAATTTCTTCTTGAACAGATTTCACCTTTGTAGGGAATTCATCTTCAGCAATAAATTTTAACCTACCAATCTCTTCTTTAACACTTAATCCAATAATATCTTTTGAGGTAGCTCCTCTTTCTAAAGCTTTGTTAGCTTCTTTTTGGAATAATATAATTGTGCTTAAAAGTTGGAATTGTTTTGAAGGAGAACAATAAGTATCAACTTCGTGATAAGCATTTTGCTGTAAGAAATCCTCTCTTAACATACGAGTAGTTTCTAAGGTAACTTGCTCACTATCTGGAAGTGCATCAGGACCTACAAGTTGTACAATTTCTTGAAGTTCAGATTCTTTTTGTAGTAAAACCATAGCTTCATCACGAGCAGACCTCCAGTCTCCCCCAACAGTTTCTTTCCACCATTCTTGTACACTATCAACATATAAAGAATAACTTTGTAACCAATCAATTGAAGGGAAATGACGTTTATCTGCAAGAGATGCATCTAATGCCCAAAATACTTTACAAATACGTAAAGTGTTTTGTGTAACTGGTTCAGATAAATCTCCACCAGGAGGAGAAACAGCTCCAACAACAGAAACAGAGGAAACTTTACTTTCACTACCTAATGTATTAACTCTTCCAGCTCTTTCATAGAATTGAGCAAGCCTTGAAGCGAGGTATGCAGGATATCCTTCTTCACCAGGCATCTCTTCAAGCCTTCCTGAAATCTCTCTCATAGCTTCTGCCCAACGTGAAGTTGAATCTGCCATAAGAGCTACATCATAACCTTGATCACGGAAGTATTCAGCAATAGTAATACCAGTATATACACAAGCTTCACGAGCTGCAACAGGCATGTTAGATGTATTAGCTATAAGAACTGTTCTATCCATTAAAGGATTTCCAGTTTTTGGATCTTCAAGTTCTGGGAACTCTAAAAGTACCTCAGTCATTTCGTTTCCACGTTCTCCACATCCAACATATACAATAATATCTGCATCAGACCATTTAGCTAATTGTTGTTGTGTAACAGTTTTTCCAGAACCAAAAGGACCAGGAATAGCAGCAGTACCACCTTTAGCTACAGGGAAAAAGGTGTCTTGTGTTCTTTGTCCAGTTACAAGAGGAACATCAGGGTCAAGTTTATCTTTGTAAGGTCTACCTTTCCTAACTGGCCATTTTTGTAACATTTGAACTTTTTTAACACCATCAGCAGTTTCTATCTCAGCGATATCTTCTTCTACTGTAAATTCACCACTACTAACAATACTTTTTACTGTACCTTCAATGGTTGGAGGAAGTAAAATCTTTTGAAGAACTGCAGAAGTTTCTTGTACTTCTCCAAGAATATCTCCACCTTGTACTTTATCTCCAACTTTTGCTACTGGTTTAAAAGTCCATTTTTTCTCTTTATCGATAGATGGTACATCTACACCTCTTTCAATAAAGTCACCAGTTTTTTCTTTAATAACTTCTAGTGGTCTTTGAATTCCATCAAAGATTGAACCCATAATACCAGGTCCAAGTTCTACAGACAATGGCCCACCAGTACTTTCTATTTTTTCACCAGGTTTTAACCCAGCTGTTTCTTCATAAACCTGAATAGTTGCAGTGTCACCTTCAAGCTCGATGATTTCACCAATAAGCTTGTCGCTACCTACCTTAACCATTTCATGCATTTGAGTTCCTCTCATACCATCTGCGATGATAACAGGACCTGCAATTTTAATAATATTTCCTTCAGTAATCATTTAACCATCTCTACCCCGATAACTCTTTTAATAAGTTCACCCATAGGATCGCTTTCCCTATCAGATGGGCCAGATTTATCTGGTATTTCAATAATCATTGGTAATACATTGGACCCAATTTTTTTCTCCATGTATTTCCTAATATTATCAGCTATATTCTCTGTGATAATTATAATTGAAACTTCATCATTAATTAATTCATCCAATGCATTTTCTGCATCTTCATTTGTTTCTACAACTTTACTTACCTTTACTCCACCAAGTTGAAAACCTGTAACAGTATCAAGATCTCCAATTATTGCTACAGAGGACTTCATACTAACATCTCCTGAATTTCAGATATTGAAAAGTTAACATCTCTTTTAGCACGTAGAATAAGTTTTAAATTTTTAGTCTCATTTTCTTTCTTTGTTAAGTAGCTAATTATTGGGCCTACACCTAAAGTGTTTTGTATAGATAATGACTTTGCAGTTTGATAAACTAGATCATCAAGAGCTTTTTCAAGAACTTCAAGAGAATTTTTTTCATTATATTCTGGAAGAGACTCAGAAAGCACTTCGTGATAATCAGTTCCTTCTAATCTACCAACAATATCTGAAACACTATCAGATTCAAGAAGATCTTTCATTTTCCATTCTCTTATTTGATAACCACTTTTAATTAAGAAAGAACCTGCTTCATCAAATGATAAATTATCATTTTTTGCCCTAATTATAAGTTTTAGATTAGCCACATCAACTTGAGTACCGATAAATTCATGTAATAATCTACTGTTATTATCAGTAGCAACTGCAGATTTTGATAAGATACTTTCTAAAAAGTATTTGTCTAAAGCAGACTCTAAAGGTAAAACCATCTTTGATTCATTATAAGCTGGAAGTGCATCTTCAAGTAAAGTCGCATATTCAGTTCCATCTAAACCATTTATAACATCACTTACTGTTTTAACATCAGCTAGTTGTTCAAAAGTTTCATAATGGTTTCCAACAGGTATTAAGAAATTTAAAGTCTCTTCTCTACTTAAACCCATTTCTTTAGCAGCAATGAGACTTTTTATATTTGAAATATCAACCTTTTTAGCTAGAAGAGAAAAAGTATCTTTAACTGAATTCGGAGCTATTCTTGAAATTAAATTATATGATTCAGCGAGCTGAACATCTAAAGCTTTTTCAATAGGATATTTATCTACATAATCAGCATAATCCTTAAAACCCCTAAGATAATTTGTAACTTCTTCAATATTATCTGCCTCTATTATCTCAGAAAGTTGTTTTTCATTGAATAATCTTCCTTTTCTAGCTCTAACCCTAGCATTAGGTTGGAGGTAAGGATAAATATCCAATACAGGTCTACTTGCAACAATAACAATAACTGCTCCAATAGCCAAGAAAGCAAGAATTACTATAACAAGAAATGCTTCAGTAGGGATGCCCAAATTGTTTATTATTCCAATTAATTCATCAGCCATAATCATTCCTCACTATTTAAATAAAACTTTTGCAACTTCTGAACGTAAAAACTTTTTAAATCTTAACATTCTAGCTTCGATTGTATTGTTAACTTCAATTTCACCATTTTCAGTTTTTAATACAGCTCCCCCAATAGTTGAAATAGGTTCACCAATTTTTAATGTGGTTTCTTTTGATAATTCAGATTTAACCTCATTAGCAATATTATCAATATCTCCACTAATTTTTGAAATGTCTTCCTCTTTTAATAATACAACTAAGTTTCCACCACCAATTTCAATAGCAGCTTCTTTAATCATATCTTTTAAAGAATTTACATATTTAACATCATTTGTAGATGCTATATCAGTTAAATCAGTAGTAGCTTTATCAAAAGCTTCTTCAATTAATTTAGCTCTTGTCTCTAATTCTAATCGACGAGAATTCATTTTAGCTTCAGATATTATCTGCTGATATTTCATATCGGATTGCTTTTTGGCATCTTCAAGTATTTTATTCTTTTCAAGTTCAGATTGTTTATTTCCATTATCTAAAATAGATTTTACTTCTTCTTCTGCTTGTTGAATAATATTATCTGCAGTATTCTGAGCTTCAGAGGTTATATTAGAGACAATTTTATCTGTCCCAGAACTCATTTTTTTAACCTCCTAACCTAATATTCCGCCGAATACCATTAATAATATAGCAATCAAGAACCCGTAAATAGCTTGAGTCTCAGGTAATGCAGAGAATATAATACCTCTAGCAAACATGTCATTATCTTCAACTACTGCTCCGATAGATGCAGAAGCAACTATACCTTGACCCATACCAGAACCAAGACCAGCAAAACCAACTGCAGCACCAACACCAATAGCAACAATACCTGATGTGATGTCTAATGAACCAGAACCTAATAATCCGGAAAATACTAACAAGAGAATAGCTACTAAAAACCCATAAATAGCCTGAGTTTCAGGCAATGCAGAGAAGATAATACCTCTAGCAAACATATCATTATCTTCTGCTACTGCACCAACACTCCCTGCTGCTACTATTCCTTGACCTAAACCTGATCCTAATCCAGCAAAACCTACTGCTATTCCAGCCCCAATAGCTGCTAAAGCAGTTCCTAAAACAATTTCTACCATATTTTGATCTCCTTATAATATTTAATTTATCTTAATTGATTTATTTAAATAATAATTAATTTAAGTAATAATTTTAATCATTTTGATTAAACTATATGAAATTTAATAAAAATTTATGACATTAATATTTTTGATATCAATATTAATTATCACCTTTTAATTTTGTATAAACTCTGTTCACACCAAATGCTTGGAACCTATTTTTACCACTCATGTAAAATTGAGAGAAAAATTCAACATAGTTTAAACGAAGTGCGTTAATAAATGCACCTAGACTCTGGAAGAGCAAGTTAATAATATGTCCGAAAATAAAGACAATAATTGCAACAACAATTCCTATAAATGGAATCATTTCACCACACATTACTGTTAATATATTTACAGTCATAGCAATTCCACCTGTAGAAAGACAAAGTGCTAATAAACGTGAAAATGAAATTATATCTCCCATAAATCCAAATATATCCATTATTCCATAAGCTCCTCCACCATATAGTAAAAGAACTAAACTTGCAGCAAGTAGTACTCCACCAGTCACTAATCCTAGCATTCCAACAGAAGGCATTATGAAACCTAATGCTAAAAATACAATTCCTGCTTCTAAAACAAACCAAACGATTTGAGCAGTTAAAGCTTCTTTTTTATTTCCATATCTATAATTATTGATTGCACCTATTATAAAACCAATATTCAAATATATAATACCAGTTAATATAGCCATCATCAATATATGATCAGGATGTCCAAATGCATCAAACCAACCAATTGTAGTTGGCAAAGCAGCTCCTGCTGTAAAAAAGCCAGGTAAAATCAGTGGGAAAATCCTACCATAAAAATCTCCAACAAAACCATTACTTATAAGTGCCAGAACAACCGTCCATATACCACAAGCAATTAAAATTAAACCAAAGCTCTTCATAGTTTCGCTTCTCTTACCTAAACCTCTAAAAAGAATATATCCAATAAGAGCATCGATTATTCCATAAAAACCATCAGTTAAACAAAAACCAAAGAAAAATGGGAAAGACAAAGCTACAAGAATAGTAGGATCAATCTCATTATATCTTAATGGGGCATACATACCTACAAGAAACTCGTATGGTTTAGCATAAGCAGGATTATCTTGAAGAACAGGAACTTCATCATCATCATCTATTGTAGGTTCTTCGACCTCAACAACAGAATGTCCCTCAGTAGATGAATCAATTAAAGCTAAAGTTTCATCTAATTTTTTTAAAGGAACCCATGCTTCAAGCATGGTTGTATTTTCAGTTTCACCAAATGTAGCAAAAATCTCATTTCTATCTTTTTCGATTTCTAACTGTTCTTTGATGACAAATATTTCATCATCCCATTTATCAGCTAATTCTTTCAATTCATTAGATAAATGAGATTTTTCATTTTCTATAGATTTAAGTCTTGAATCAGCTGAATTTATTAGCTCATTAGGATTTCCTTCTAATCCAGTAATTTCAAATTTTTCAAACTCAAATCTTCTTAATAAAGAATAAACATCATTTTTATAACTATTTAAAAATTTAATAATAAAGATAATTTGATTTTTATCGTTGTCATTTTCTTCTAATATTAAAATATCATCACTAATATTTTTAATGTCTTTTTTGAATTCTTGGACAGATTCAACATTTATCCTTCCTACAATATTAGAAGTGTACTTAGAATCCTCTAAAAGAGATAAATCCATGTCAAAATTTTTTAATTTTTCGGCTAAATCTTTTTTTGAATTAAGTTCACTAGTTTCTGTATCAAGAGCAGCAATTTTATCCTCTATAACACTTGTTTGAGACTCTACCTCACTTAGAATTGATTCTGCTTTAACAATTAAGCTATCAATATCAATTTCTTCAACTTCTACTTTATTAGGAATAACAGGGTTTATATAAGAACTAATCATATCCTTGATACCCAAATTTGGAGTTAATACATCACCAAATAACTCTGAAATTCCAGTAGCTTTCATTAAAAGCGAAGAAACCTTACTAGTGAGTGGAGTAGCCTTTGAAGGCTTTAATAGCTGCCCCCATTCAGGATTTTGTTGAATACGTTCTGATATATCATTGATTTGAACAATACCCTCTTCATGCAACTTTTTAACAGTTACTGGAGAGTATTTACTCAATGTTATAACTTTGAGTTTACGCATCCTTTCTGTTTGGAACATTATTCTCACACTACAATCTTTTTTCAATAAATATTATATAAATATTTAAATACTAACTAAATATTCAAATATTGAACTTATAGTATATTTTTGACAATAATTGAAGCAGCTTCGTCAATATTAGACCGAGATTCATTTTCAAAAACATTGACATTTTTTTCAGTCTTATCGATTATTAATCTTGCTTCTTTTCTTGCATTTTCTTCTATTTTAAAAATAATATCTTTAGCCTGATCTTTAGCTGATTCTTTAGCTTCTTTAATGATATTAGCAGATTCTAATTTCGCATTTTCAATCATTTCAATTGATTTTGCTTTAGAATCATTAACTAATTCATCAGCATTATTTTCGGCTTCCTTAATCGTTTTAATAGCTTCCGATATCGCTGTCATAATTTACCACCATGGTAAATAAAATTTTATTACACCTTATATATACCTTTTTCTACTTGGCTTTAATAGAAAATCCATTCCATTTAATAAAATCTTTATTATTTGTAATAACTTTTTTAACTTCTTCTAGTTCTTTAATCAAAATTCTTTTAAATATGATGAAAAAATATTATATCAAGAAAAAAATTAGAAATTAAAAATTCAAAATTAGATCTAAAAATTATAATCTTAAAATAGAATTAGAGATTAGGCCTAAAAATTGAAAAGTCTCAAAATTAAGATTGATATATCATCACATCAAGATCAAGTTAAATTATAACAAATATAATAAATAAGTATAATAAAAATTAAACTAAATTAAATTTAGAACTAAATTAAATTTAGATAATTATAATATAGATAATTATAATCTTGAAAATAAAGACGAAACTTTTATTAAATATAATAATAAAATAGTTAAAATACTAGATTATTATAATACTAGAATAACTTATATTAAATACTAAATTATATTTAAAATTCATAGAATAATTTATGTGATATCATGATGCCTGAAAATGTATTAAAGAAAAGTTTATTAACTCTATTAAGTGTTATTTTCATATTTATGTTAGGTTTGACAATTATATTTCAAGCTTATAATATAATTCAATTGGGAATGCTTCTAATCATACTAATAATAGTAATTATACTTGCAATTGCAAATAAACTAGACAAATAGTCTTTTATACTATTATAAAAATAGGTATTTTTAAAAATTATTTTTTAGAAATTACCTCAATCAACTTTATTTTTAATAAATTTAACAATTATTTATTCTTTTTTAAATTAACTTTTTTGGATAATTGCCCAATTAACACACTTACATGTATATGTATATATGTAAATTTACTGATTTTATAAAAAAATAAATTTTAGCAAAAAATACCTTTTAGTTAATCTTTCATTATTAATCATTATATTATATAAAAAAATTATCAATAATAGAATTATAATAATTCTAATCATTAAAAAAGCAATTAAAATTAAGTATTTTCCTTTTTAAACGATTATATCTAAAAAAAAATAATAAAAATATTTTAATATGATATTTTACAAATAAAACTGATAAAAAATGTTAAAATATTAAAATAGATATTTTATTAAGTTAATTAAATAAAAATCAAAATCAAAGCTCTAAAATATAACTATAAACATAAAATAATAGTCAGAAAAGAAAATAATAAGAAAATAATAAGAAAAAACAAACTATTGAAAAAATTAATTCCTTATTTCATTAAATTTATAATAAGAATATATTATAGGAATTATTAAAACTAAAATTATAGAAAGAAGTAAACCAATAATACTATAAACAATATTGTTACTTAAAAATGTAGCTAATGCATAGACTAATAAAACAAAGCCCGCTATCATATAAGTATAAGAACCTAATTTATGAGTTTTTTTCCAAACAATATCATTTTTAATAGTCCAAGGAGTCCTAATACCTAAAAAATGATTAGGCTTTATATCTTCCATAAAATAACCAATGAAAATAAAGAAAACTGACAATAATATTAAAATTAAAGGAACAATATCAATAGGAAAATGAAATATATCTATAGATGCTAAATTCAAAGGATTGTTACTATCACTAAATCCTAAAGCTAAAAAGACTGGAATCCAACTTATAATAATAAAAAGAAAAGCTATTGCTGGAATCACCTTTTCCTCAATACTTCTGTTTATATCTGACTCTCCATAATATAAATACAAGATGTAAATAGCAATGAGGATAATTGGAATAATCCCAAACAGTGGGATGAACCATTTAGAGCCAAATGAATCTATAGATCCATACATATTAACATGAGTAGGAACAACATCAGGAAGTCCAAAGCTCACTAAAATTAAAGTTAAAAAATTCAATATAGCTAAAGGAAGAATAAATTTGATAGTTTTCATAATATCCTCTAAAAAAACTATCTTTTTCTTGCCTTAAAAAATCTTAACATAAATCTAGGTAGTTTTTCAGCATAAGCTAAAACAGAAACTACTATAAAGAATATACCAATTACTAGGAAATACAGGTTGAAAAAAGGTTCCAAAAAAGCAGCACCAACAGATGCAAAAATTATCCCTTCAACAAGTAAAATAGCTTTTTTCCATTCAGGTATAAAAATAATTATTGGATAAGCTATACCAATTAAGAACAATATTGTACTCGTAGCTAAAGTGTTATTGTTAAGAGTTGTTCCTCCAATATTAAAAAAAGGCAATAAACCCCAGGTTATCATAATAAATGCGAATACAATTGAAAATTGTTGAATTCTACTATACGACATAAATCTTCTCCATAAAATTATAACTATTAAAAAATATTACATTTAAGATTAATATAAATATTAAAAATACATCTAAAATACTATAAAATTACTATAATTATTATAACTAATATAATTATTATAATTATAAAAACATTACATTTAAGACTATTATAATTATACAACTACTATAAATTATACAAATATTAAATATTACTAAAAATAGTATTATTTATCATTAAATGCCCAATAACATCTTTTTGGAGATATTATTGTTTCATCTTTTTTTAATTCTTTCATTATTTTATCTACTTCTTTCTTTTCAATACTTGAAATTTCAGATACTTTTGTTGCATTTAAAGGTTCATCTGAATCCTTAAAAGTTTGAATCACTTTTTCTTTATCATTCATAATATCCCTACAAATAAAGTCTTATGAATAGTCAATATCCTCAATATTATTAAATTTAACAGGCTTACCTTTTTCATCAACAGTTTCTGTTGTAATTAAAACTATTTTTGAATTCTTAAATAAATTAAAAACAAAATAACCAATATAAACCATACAAAGAATATATAAAACCAATGAATTATAGCTAACAACAAATAAAATAAGGAATAATAATAGTATATGTATATAAATAGTTCCAAAGTTTCTTTTTTTAGCTATAATATGTTCAGAATCAGATGACATGATCTTATATCCATTTTCAATGAATTTTTCAGCTATATCTTCCATATCATCGAAATTTTTTGCTTTCAATATTATAGGTTCTTTCATTATCTCACATAGTAGTTAAAAGTTTTTTAATTTCCATCTATTAAATTTAATCTTAAATTTAATCTAAAGTTTAATCTTAAGTTTAATTTTAAGTTTAATTTTAAGTATAATCTTATTTAGTTTAACTTTATTTTATTAATATTATTTAATCTTATTATGTTTGACTTTATTATATTTAATTCTATTATATTTAATGATTTAATATTATTAATAGTTTTATAATTTCCATTGGGTAAATCAATTATCTTGAAAATAGTATATTGAAAATATCCTATAAAAATATATCTAATAAAAAACTACATTCTAATAAAAAAACTATATAATATTATATATAATACATTTATAATAATACATAAAAAAATGAAAAAAAATGAAATTTAAAAATAAAAATAATAAAGTTAACAATAAAATTATTTATAAACAACCAATTCTTCAATAGACTTTCTTGATGTATTTCTACCATCATCATCTGGATATCCTAAAGGAGTAAATAAAACAGGTTCATATTCTTCATCAAGTTGTAAAAGATCTTGAGCAGCATACTTTTTAAAAGCGCCGATGAAACAAGTTCCAATTCCTAAATCAGTTGCTTGTAAAATAATATGATCCATTACAATGCCTGCATCAATATCACTAATATTTCTTCCATCCCATGGACGAGTCCAAGATTTAGCTGGAGCCATAGCTAAACACAAAACTATAGGTGCTTCAACAAACCATGGTTGAGGGTAAATCTTTTCCAAAGCTTCTTTATGCTTTTCAGTATCAATAACATAAATTTTAAAAGCTTGTGCATTAACTCCTGTTGGAGCAATTATTCCTGCATTTAAAATTTTATCAAGCTTTTCTTTTTCAATAGGGTCTTTTTTATATCCTCTTACACTGTATCTTTTTTCAATAAGTTCTGAAAATTCCATTTAAATCCCTTCAAAAAGTATATCAAAAATAGTATGAAATAATAAAAATTGTATTCTATAGCTATTAAATTGGTATAATAAGTAAATTATTAAATAAGAATTAATTAAAAAGAAGTAATTAAATTTAAGTTAAATATAATTTAAAATTTAATTATATTTTCTTAATACCTCTACCTCTTTTAGTTCCAGGCTTCCTATAATGAGATTTAGGTCTTGTTCTTTTATTAGTTCCTTTTACTTTTGCCATATTATGTCACCTCCATAATTATAAGATTTTTGTAAAGATAAATTCTATTTACCTTTATATAAGTTTTAGTTAAATTACTAACATTAATTTTTATATTTCCTATTTAATTTAAATATTTCTATTTTTCAAGAAAATAATATTAATAAACTGATGAATATGATGAAAAAATAATATAAAAATAATATCTAAATTATAATATCAAAAAATCTAAAATTATCTAAAAAGTATATCTAAAATATATAATAAATAATAATAAAATATAATTTTAAATATTTATTTTATCCAATAACCAGTTCGCTTATAAGCATAATAATCACACTGATATTCTGTCCATTTCCAGTTTAAAACATGACCCATTTCATGATAAACAACAAAAGGATCCATATAAGCAATAATAACACGAGTTGCTTTAATACCATTATTATAAGTAATTCCTAAAGTATAATTAGTTCCAGCACACCCCTCATAAACATTTACATATTTACTTAACTCATTAATACTTCTTTCATAAGCATTTTTTGGATTAGAATAATATATCTGAATTGGTTTAGTAAGTAAAACAGTTTGGTTCCATTTTACATAGTAAGGAATTGATTTAACATATATATTATTCTTTAGATAATTACCAGCAGAATCAAAAGTATAAACCGATATATTTAAAGTTCCAAGCACTTTATAATTAATTTTAGTATTTAAAGTCCAATTTTTATAATTTTTAAGTTTCTTATTATCAATATAACCATTAAATTTAAAATAGTATTTATTTCCTTTGATTTTTGCGATAACTTTTTTAGAGCTACTATCAGCAATATTCACAATACAAAAAGGTCTGCCTGCAATGACCGATTTAGCACTAGACTTTACTGAAACTACTTTAGGAGGCTTATTATCAACAGTGAAATTAGTGTATTTTTTATATATATTGTTTTTAGAATCAAAAGCTCTAACAGAAACTTTATATTTTCCTGATTTAAATTTTTTTGTATTTAAATAATAATACCAAATACCATTATTATTTTTTTTGAATTTAAAAGTTTTTTTACCAGTAATATATCCTTGAACCTTTTTAATAGATGACACAGTATATACATTTATCCTAATTTTAGTTCCAGTTTTAAAAACAGATTTTGATTTTGTAATTTTTTCAATTTTATTCTTATCTTTATTTAAAGTTTTAAAATTAGTAGAAGTTGAATTAGAACTTGAACTATTAACATTTAAGCTAGAACTTGTATTATCAATTGTTTGGTTATTATCTTCATTATTATTTGTAGCATGGACAGCACTGAAAGAAACTAATATAAAAAATGATAGAATTAAAATTAAAAAAAATTTTTTATACAAAAAAACACCCTCCTTTTCTACAAGAAATATTAAACCTAAAAAATTTGTCCATAGCTAATATAAACCCAACTAATCAAACATTAGCCCTAAAAAATTTAAATTATAATTTATTATATATTATGTTATATTTAAACTACTTCAATGTCTTATATCTAATATTTTAATATGAATACTATTTTACTATGTATACTATTTTAATATGTAAACTTTTTAATATTTTATGCGTATATTATTTAATATATTATATCTATATTTTAATATATTAATTTTTACTCATTTCAAATTTAATAGTATTATACTAATAATTATTAAAAAATTTAATTATTAAAAAATCCATTATTTTTTAAATAACTGTAAATAATCACCATATCCCTCTTTTTTAAGATCTTTAAGAGGTATGAACTTTAAAGATGCTGAATTTATACAATACCTTTTTCCACCTTTTTCTATAGGTCCATCATCAAAAACATGCCCTAAATGGGATTTAGCTATTTTACTTTTAAGTTCAGTCCTAACCATTCCATGAGAAGTATCTTTACTTTCATCAATAACATCATCATCAATAGTTTTTGTAAATGAAGGCCAACCACAACCTGAATCAAACTTATCTAAAGATGTAAAAAGAGGTTCTCCACTAACAACATCAACATAAATTCCTTCCTCATTGAAATCGTTGTATTTACCAGTGCCTGGTGCTTCTGTTGCATTTTTCTGAGTAACTTCATATTCAAGAGAAGATAATCTTTTTAATCTCTCTTCTTTTTCTTCTGGAGTAAAATATTTATAATTACACTCATCAAAGTCATAATCATCAATAAGTTCCGAGCTAGTAGTTTCAATTTCTAGAATATCTTTAGGAATTAAATCTAAATTAATATGACAATATCCACTAGGATTCTTATCTAGATACTTTTGATGGTAATCTTCAGCTTCATAAAAAGACTCAAGAGGTTTTATTTCAGTAACAACTGATTTATTATGTCCCTCATGTTTTTTTTGTTCTTGAGAAAAAACATTTTTTATAATAGCTAAATCCTTTGAAGCTTCTCTAGAACCATCTGAAACATAGTAAATTCCAGTACGATATTGTTTACCAATATCAGCACCTTGTTGGTTTAATGTAGTTGGATCGATAATTTTAAAAAATTCTTCAATCAATCGATGAAGAGAAATTATATTTTTATTATAAACAATCTTAACTGTTTCAGCATGACCTGTATCTATCCTACATACTTCTTCATAGCTAGGATTTGGAATAAATCCATTAGCATAACCTACTTTAGTTTCAACAACACCTTTTAATTTTGAGAAGTATGCTTCAATTCCCCAAAAGCATCCCCCAGCTAGATAAATTGTTTTTAAATCATTATTTTCTAAATTAATATTTTTATGGGAATTTTCCTTATCTGTTTTCTGTTTTTTATTTTTAAAAATAAGATCTCCTCCAAAAAATTTTCAAAGTAGTTTTTAGATTTCCAAATTTTCTAATAAATTGTCTATTAATAATTATGTATTAATAAGCAAATAATATTTTTCATTAAAATTTAAATTACAATCTTCATCAAACTTATAAATAAAAATAAAATAAAAAATAAAATAAAAAATAAAATTAATAAAAAATTAATAATAACAACAATAAAAAAAAGTAATAATAATTATAGTAACAATAAGGATAATAATAACATTAATAATGAATAATAAAATTAATAAAAGTAATAAAAAATTGTAATAATAGTAATAACAAGAATAATAATAATAATAATAATAATAATAATAATAATAATAATAATAATAGAAATAATAATATTAATAATAAGAAATACTATTAAATAATTACTAAAATTGAAAAATATAAAAAATAAATGATTTTATAAAGATCTAAAAAGTATAATATTAATCGTCTAATGATTTGTTTAAATCCCCACAATAAGAAATATCATCAATATCACAAAACTTTCTAAATTCTTCTTCATCATTAACTTCTTCAGTTACATGAGCAATAATTCCTGGAATTCTACCAATCATAAATATTCCAAAACCTTCATTACTCGAGAATCCCATATCAGAAAGTAATGCTCCACTAGCTCCATCAACATTAATATTAATACCTTTTTCTTTGAAAAGCACTTCTTCGATAGCTAAAGCAAGTTCACTATGAGGGCCAATAAAGTTTTCTTTTTTAGCTAACTCCATTAACTTAGCTCCACGAGGATCTTTATTATGATATCTGTGTCCAAATCCGGGAATTTTCTTATTTTTTAATTTATATTCATTTATAATACCATTTGCAATTATATCAACATTTCTATTACATTTGCTATTGTTATTGTGACTATGGTTATCATCATAGTTATTAATATCATTATTATGATTATTGTTATTATTAAAATTATTATGATTATTAAAATCAGACTTTATTAATTCTTGAAATAACTCCATGGAATCTTCAATTGCTCCAGCATGATTTTTTCCAAAAGAAAGTAACCCTCCAGCTAAAGATACATTTAATGGAGATCCAGAAGAAGCTATTAGTCTTGAAGTTTGAGTACTGGGAGGAGTTACCCCATGATCACAAAAAGATATTAATATATGATTAAGTATTTTAGCTTCCTTAAAAGATGGTAATTCTCCCTTTAAAAGTAAATAGACCATTTCAGAAAAACTAATATTGTCTATTAACTCTTCTTGAGGATAACCTCTTGTAATAATTTTATTTGGTTGAATATTAGTAATAGAAGTTCTTATTCTATGATTATCAGTTTCATTATCAGTTTCATTAATAGTTTCATTAATAGTTTTAATATTAGTTTTAATATTATTAGTTTTAATGTTATTTTTATTGTTAATTTTTGATAATTTTTCTTCTATTTTCATTTAATCCACCTACAAATAACTTGAAGTAAATAACTAAATCTAAATAACCAAATAACTAAATATTGAATATTGAATATTAAATAAAGCTAGAAAATTAAATAACTAGATAATTAAATAATTAAATGTTAAATATTTAAATAGCTAACTGATAGAAATACTTACTGATCTAGGTTCAACAAAACAACAAGGACGAGTAGCTAATATTCTAACACCACTTGCTCTTTGAGGACCTATTTTTACAAATGATCCGAGAACAGTTGTCTTCCCACCTAGCCCCATTGGTCCAATATTAGTTTTATTAAGCTTATTCATTATATAATCTTCGATTTCTGATTGATAATTTAAATTGCCATAAATCATAGCTTTCATCACCAAAGAATTAGCTTCAAAATGTGTCCTACCGATGCCAATAGCAGGTATAGAAGGAGTACATCCTAAAAGTTTCAGAGTATTTTCAAATCTCTCCACAGCCACATTTAAAACTTCTTTATAATCCCTTTTATGGAAAACCCTATAAGTTTTAGCCCTTATTTCTGGACCTCCTCCCAACAATAAAAGATGAATCTTAATGTTATCAGACAAATCTTCATCATTAGAATTTTCTATTGAAAATGAAGGAGTTACAACCTTTTCACTTTGATCATAAAGACCTTTAGACTGACCAAGCCTCTCTATATCATTTCCTCTAACAGCCATTGGCCTACCAGGTAAATTTTTAAGACCTCTAGCTATTCCTATTTTAATTGACTCTAATAAATTTGAGGATAATGATGTATTTTTACCTAATTCTATAAAAACATGTGGAATTCCAGTATCATCACATAGAGGAAGTTTTTGCTTATTTGCAATTTTTGCATTTTTAAGCATAAGTTCCAATGCCCATCTTGCATTTTCATTGGTTTCCTGATTTAAACTTCTCTTAAAAGCACTTATTCTATCTTTAGGGTAAGAAGTACTTGCTTTTATCAATCCTTTTTCTATTTTTGATGATAAATTCATAGTATCATATAATATAGTATATTACAATATAAAAGTTTCTCATCTAGAAAAATCATCTAGAAAAAATTATACAAAAGATAATTATTCACTTAGAAGTAATTATCAATTTAAAAAATAATTATCCACTAAAAGATAATCATTCATTTAGAAACAATAGCTTCTGGATAATATCTATCAATTACATTTTGAACTAAAACCACCTGTTTAATTCTTTTTTTAGCTTCAACAGATGTAGTTTCCCAATTATGATGTTTAGCTACTGAACCACCAGTTTTCAGATAAACAGGAGATGCTACCCTAATTATTTCAGGGACTTCATAATGACGTATAAATCCCCCAGTAGACTTTGGATTTTCTGTATGAATATCAATAGGAATATCAATTGCATCCCTAATACTTCCAATCATAGAAATAGACAAATCTCGAACAGGATTAAAAGAATTTAAACCAATAGATTCAAATAACTTTGCAGAAGCAGGATTAGCAGCACCAGCATGTGCAGAAAGCTTAAATTTAGTGTCCTTAGCTATTTCTCCGTTTTCTCTCATTTTAGCTAACACATATAAAAGACCTTCATCATAAATTACTATTCTCCTAACTCCTAAATTTAATGCTCTTTTTACATCTTCAATTGCATAAACTAAGTTATCATAACCTCTGAGACGATATCCTATCCTTGAACCTTCTTTAGTTTGAGCTGTAGCACTAGTATCATATACAGCACGAGGTCCAACACTTAAAAAAAGATCTAACATATTAGATTTAGCTAATTTGACCATTTCTTCAATTTCTTCATCGGTTAAAAACATGATTCCTTTTGTCTGAGTCACTCTATGAATTTTAACATCTTTTTCTTCACAAGCAGAGATTAAAGAAATTAAAGTTGAAGGATTTTGAATACCTGGAACTTCAAATTTATACTGACTACCATCAGAAAATCTCTTTTTTGAAACATAATTAGAGCTAATTTCATTGATTCCAAGTTTTTTAAGAGAATATTTAGTTTTTTTCATTTTTACAACCCATAAAATATTCCATAATACCACATAATATTTTATAATATTTTATAATGTTTTTAATGTTTTCTAAATTTTAAATATAAATAATTATTATTTAAATTTGATTATTAATTTGATTATAAGTTTAATTATTAATTTGATTATTAATTTAATTATTAGTTTAATTATTAGTTTAATTATTAGTTTAATTATTAAAATATCTCCAAATTCTAAGAAGAATTAGTTTTTTGACAGGTAGGACAATAATAGATAGTTCCTCCTAAGTAAGACTCTTTAACAATCTTATCTCCACAAGAAGGACAAGGAATTTTATATGTTTTAGAAGATAATATTACTTCATAACCCCCATAATCTCCAAATAATGTTTTTTCGGTGCTTCTTCCACCATTTTTAGTCATTTCATACAATGTTCTTTTTACACTATTAAATAACCTTTTTTTATCCTCTTTAGATAATCTTTTAATCTTAGTCTTTGGATTTATCCTAGCATTAAATAGTATATCTTGTAAAGAACCATTTCCAAGACCAGGAATTCTTTGTTTTGTAGCTAAAAATGATTTAACAGATGAATTAGCTCTTACTTCAGATAACAATCCTTTAAAATAATCCATATCAAAATTTTCAGATAAAGGAGAAGGTTTTTCCATAGCAATATCAAAATAATCATTTTCATAATCATTTTCTAAGGCAACATGAAGCTGAGCATACATACGTGCTGAACATATAATTGCTGAAGAATCTTCAAATTTTATTAATAATTGGTGTTTTTCAGGAATTTCTTCTTCTCCATCAACATATTTAACAATTGTATCTTCACTTAAAACAATTATTACATCATCTTTTATAATTTCATTATTACCATCAAATTTAGAATCATCAATCGTAGATATTTTAATTTGGCCTCCATATGCAAAAATATTTCCAATAAATCTTCCTTTAAGAAGATTATTATATTCCTTAGGATCATTATAAAAAAACGCAAACTTATGATGATAATTATTTGTAATAACACTCAAAATCTTTTTTCCTTTAATTATTTCATTTAACTGATTTGCAAGAGTATTGCTCTCTGGAATTTCAATCATAAAATAACCTATTTTAACTTATTATACATTTAAAAATTAATTAATTTCATAAAATCAGCGATATTTAAAGATTCGATATTATCAATACTTTTTAACTTATTCAAATCAAAATTAGGATTAAGTGACTTGAATTTTTTCAAAATATCCTCTTTTGTAAAAGGATTTTCTGATTCACCTTTAGGAAGCATTGTATAATCTTCATAAACATTATTATTAGTTTCAATTATAATTTTAGAGGGTCTATAATTAGGAGTTAACTTATTAAATTCCTCAGATTCTTTGATATTTATTATTTTTATTATATCATTCAAATTATGATCTTTAGCAAAGTTTAAACAATTTAAATCACTAATATCAACTTTATCAAAGCAAGAAATAGCTACTGCATAAGGTAAACTTTGCTTAATCTCTTCTTTAGATTCTGGATTAAAATTATCATGTTCACTAGCTATTTTATAGGTTTCAATAGTTATTTTTTTAATATCTTTAACCTTAAAATCGAATTTACCCTTAATATTTAAAGTAGTGTCTATGGAAGAATGTAAATGTCTACAAAAAGGATATTTTTTCAAATAAACATCATTAATATGAAATTTCCCAAGATTTTCATCTAGATATTTATATAGATATTTATCTAAATATTCATCTAAATATTCATCTAAATGTTCATCTAGAGACTCATCTACATGTTCACCCAAATAATGATTTAGACAATCTTGAATATCACTTGAACTATTTGAATCTATATTTTTAAACATTTCAAGAGACATAGTTCTTAAAAAACCTTCTTCTCCATCAATAATAGATTCTGCCCCAGTAAAACCATTTTTTGCAAGAAACCCCGATAAAATCCCACTATAGACTGCATTTCCTATGTGGAGGTGCTTTCCCATTGTTCCTTTATGATCGGATTCAAGAAGACCAGAACTTTGAGTTCCACAAAGACCAAGAGTGTTTATTGTTTTTTCTAAATCTAAATCAAGTAATTTAGCTACAACTGCACCTGCAGCAAAAGTTCCTACAGTTCCACTAGTGTGAAATCCCTGATTTCTATGTTGTGGATTAGCTAACATCCCCAGAACAATAGCTACTTCATATCCACAGACAACTGCCTCTAAAAACTTCTTTCCATCGATATTGTTTGCCTCAGATATAGCTATTGCAGTTGGAAAAACAACAGAACCCGGATGTATTTGTGCAAATCTATGACCATCATCTAATTCAAGAGTATGCGCAGAAATACCATTTATAAAACCAGAAATAGAAATATTTGAATAACCATCTCCAATAATAGAGGATTTTTTATTATTAATGCTATTAGTATTATTATTGTTGTTAATATTATTAATATTAATACTATTATCAATATTAGTACTATTATCACTATAAATAATATTACCAATATTATCTGTATTATTACTATTATTAAGAGTAATGTTAAAACTAAAAATTTCTTCAATAGATTTTAAAGCTATTTGAACACTATTTTCAAGAAACCCTCTATTAGTTACTCCTAAAAAATCTAAAAAACAAATTTTAGCCTTTTCAATAGCTGTCTCAGGAATTCCATCATAATCTAAATTTATAATGAATTTAGATATTTCATCTACAATCATAAAATTCATACTCTAATTACAATTTAATTAAAATATAAGTTAAATATATACTTACAATTTTTTCTAATTATAATTTTTTTAAAAATTATAAATTATGTAATATTAATTATGTATAATCAATTATGATAATATTTATTGTTTCTAATAATAATTATTAATTCTAATATTATATTAATTCTAATAATATTTATTTAAATAAGAAAATATAAAATTTATTTATAAAAAGTTATCTATAGAAAGTTATCTATAGGAAATTATATATAAAGAACTATTTAAAAAAATTATTTATTATAGAATTATTTACTATAGAATTATTTATTAGATTATTATTTATTAGATATTATTTATTGATGATTATTTATTAGATTATTATTTATTGATGATTATTTATTAGAAAATTAAATTTTTATACTCAAAGAGGTTTTAAATTATGGTTATGGAATTATTAGCTCCTGCAGGATCTTATGATGTTTTTAAAATTGCAATAAATCTTGGTGCAGATGCAGTTTATTTAGCTGGACAAAATTTTGGAGCTAGAGCATATGCAGAAAATTTTACTACCGAAGAGATAGAAAAAAGTGTAGAATATGCTCATCTAAACAATGTTAAAGTTTTTATAACAGTTAACACCTTAGTAAATAACTTTGAGATAATTGATTTTTTAAAATACATATTTAAACTCTATAAAATAGGTGTTGATGCAGTTATTGTTCAAGATTTTGGGGTTTTGAAGCTAATAAGATCTATTTTTCCAGAAATGAAGATACATGCCTCTACACAAATGTCATTAAACAATTATTATAGTGTATTATGGGCAAAAGAAAATGGAATTTCTAGAGTTATATTTCCTCGAGAGCTTAGTATTGATGACATATCCAAAATACATACAAAATTAAAAGAAAATAATAAAGACCTAGAATTAGAAGTTTTTTCACATGGAGCTCTTTGTTACTCAATTTCTGGAAAATGTTATATTTCATCATTAAACAATGGAAGAAGTGGTAATAGAGGGGCTTGCACACAACCTTGTAGAAGAGAATATATATTAAAATATAAAGGACACAGAGTTAGTGATGGTTATTTATTATCTACACATGATTTAAATCTCTCTGATGATTTAGATAATCTAGCTAAATCAGGAATTAATTCTATTAAATTGGAAGGAAGAATGAAGTCAGAGGACTATGTTGGAACTATTGTAAATTCCTATAGAAATCTTCTAGATAAAAAAGAAGGTTCATTTAAAGACGATTTGAATTTTGTTTTCAATAGAAGGTTTACAAAAGGATATATAATGAATCAATCTCCAAGTGAAGTTATGGGGCGTGAAAGTTCAGGACATTTAGGATTATATATTGGAGACATAGTAGCTATAAATAGAGAATATCCAGAAATAATTGAAAAAGAAGAAATATCAAACAAAAATAGTAGAAATAATAGAAATATGAAAAATAGTAGGAAAAATAGAAATAATAAAAATAATAACAACACTAATAATCATAATAATAGCACTAATATTGATAATAGTATTAATAGTAATAATAGTATTAATAGTAATAATAGTAATAATGCTAAATTTAATAGTAATAATAAAGATATTAATAATAATAGTAATAACAATATTCAAGAGAGAAAAAGCAGAACTGTTAAGGAAATAAAAATATCTAAAGAAAATCCTATCAATATAGAAAAAGGAGATGGAATAGCTTTTAAATATGGTAAAAAAGTTAAAGGGATATATATTGATGATATAATAGATCAAAATGATGAATATATTGTTTTTAATACCACACGTAACATTAGAGTGGGAGATGAAGTTTATATAAGTTATTCTAGATCAATAAATAAAGAACTTAAAAAATATAAAAAAGAATTTATTCAATCAAAAATACCTATTTCACTAAATATATATTTAGATAAAGAATTACATGCAAAAATAGAAACTAGATTTAATTTAAACAATGAAACTATCAAATTCAAATATAGCTCTTCATCAAAATTTGAAAAAGCTATTAATCATCCTATTACAAAAGAAGAAATAGAAAAACAATTATCTAAAACAGGGAATACACCATTTTTTATGAATAATATAACTATCAATGATTTTCCAGATAATCTTTTTATTCCAACTAGCAAATTAAACAAAATACGTCGTGAAATATTAGATAAGGCTAGTGAAAAATTGTTAAATTATTATAAAAAAGATAAAAGTCAGATAAAAGATGCTAAAAGTAGATTAAATCGTTTTATTAAAAATTATAAATCTAAAAGTATAAAAAATAATGAAAATAACAATTTAAAAAATAAAAATAATTCAAAATTTAATAATAAATTAGGATTATCTGTCTTTGTAGATACTCTTGAATTGGTTGAAATTGCTTCAAAATACGATGTGAAGAAAATCTATTTTGACCCTTCTTACTTATTTAATAATCCTGAAGAATATTTTGAAAATATAGAACAGATATTAACCAACGCATTAGCTAAAATAACAACACAAGAGTTAGTTTGGGTTTTACCATCATTTATATCTGATAATGAGATTGAAAACTGTATGAAAGTTTTAAATAGTTTAGAAAGTAAAAAAGTTCCAATATCTATAATGAGTGATGTTCCTGGAATTAATGAATTATTTAATTCTAATATATATGGTAATCATACCTTGAATGTATGGAATAATTTTTGTTGTGAAGAATTAAGTGAATCAGGGCTTAACAGCTTAATCTTATCTCCAGAACTATCATATGATGAAATGAAAATTTTAGTTTCAAAATACATAAAAAAAGACATAGATCTTGAAATTATTGCACATGGAAACTTAGAAGTAATTGTTAGTAATGATGATTTTTCTAATTTAAAAGATAATAAAAGTCTTAACATGAAAAAACAAGATTATGCTATATTAGAAGATAAAAAAAGAAAAAAATTTAAGTATAAAGTTATATCTGATTTTAATAATAAAAGTCACATCATAAATAAAGACTGTTTATGTTTAATTGATGAAATAAGTAAAATTGAAAAGATTGGTATTGATTCTATCATATTAGACTGTAGATTTTCAAATGATAATTATACAGCTAATATTATCTCAATATATCAAGAAGGACTAAAAAACCCAAGTAAAAAAAATCTAAATTCTCTTAAAAATCAAGTATATTCATTATCACATTCTTATCTAAGTAAAGGAAACTTTTTAGACGGACGTTTACATGAAAAAAAATAAAAAATTAGTTTACTATTTGTGTTAAATAAATTTTGAAAAATTAAAAATAAAAATTTAATACTTATTTAAAATATGTTATATTTAATATAAATTAATTTAAGAATATTAAAGATTGTTTAAGAATATGATAAATAAAAAGATTGTTAATATAAATAATTATTAAAGTTTTTAAGTGAATTATATGACAGTTACAGAAATTATAGAAACTTTTAAGGAATTATCAAGCCCTGAAGATATTGAAGGAATGGCAAGATTTGGAATCACACCTGAACATACTTATGGTTTAAGAATGCCAGTTATTAAAAAGATAGCTAAAAATTATAAAAATGATCATGAGTTAGCTTTAAGTTTGTGGGATATTAATACCAGGGAAACTAGGATTTTAGCTTCTCTTGTAGATGATCCTAAACTAGTTACACAAAAACAGATGGATGATTGGGCAAATGATTTTGATTACTGGGAAATTTGTGATCAATGTTGTATCAATCTTTTTAGAAAAACACCATTCGCATATTCAAGAATACACCAATGGACAAATGAAGATAAAGAATTTGTTAAGCGTGCAGGATTTGCACTTATTGCTGTTTTAGCAGTTCATGATAAGAATCAAGATGATGAAATATTCATCGAACTTTTAAATATAATTGAAAGAGAATCAAAAGATAATAGGAATTTTGTTAGAAAAGCAGTGAATTGGGCTTTAAGACAAATTGGAAAAAGAAACATAAAATTAAATAAAATAGCTATAGCTAAAGCAGAAGAGATTGATAAGATAGATTCAAAATCTGCTCATTGGATAGCTAAAAATGCTCTTAAAGAATTAAAAGATGAAAAAACAATCCAAAGAATAAAGAAAAAAATGAAAAACTAAGAATATGAAAATTAAAAAGATATGCTTAAAATAAAAAAATAAAGAGTTTGAAAATTAAAAACCCTTAAAAAATTAAAATATTATTTACTTTTTTTATAGCTTAAAAGACCCAAAGATGCTAATAATATCAAAATAACAGCAATTATTGGAATCCCTGTTTCTTTCATATTTGCACTTACATTTTGTTTATTATAGTTAGGTTCTGGAGTAGGCCCAGGAGTTGGTCCTGGTGTTGGTCTTGGAGTAGGTGTTGAGTTTTGTTTAACTAAAGCGTTAGCAACACTAGTTGAATTATTAAAATTATCTCCATAAACTAACATAGAGATACTGAGATCTCCTTTTTTAGTGAATTTACCATTAAAAGTCATCACTGCTTCTTCATCAGGATTTAAATCACCGATATACCAAATACCAGTATTAGGATCATAACTTCCTTTGGAAACAATAATACTGTCAGGGTTAAGTACAAATCCAGTTGGTATGTTAATTTTAACCGAAACATTTTTTGCAATGTTAGGACCATTATTTTTAACATTAACAGTAGTTTTCACGGTTTCATTAACCCAATATTCTTTTTTATCAAGTTTAATATCACCAGTAACATTAGTATCACCAACAATCAGTTGACCATTTAATATATTGATATCATAATGGACAAGAACTGTTCCATTAACTGTTGAAACATTCATTTCATTACCAGAATATTGACCAGTTACTGGAAATATACCTTCTGTCTCATTAAAATAGTAAGTAATGTTTGCATAACCTTCTACAACTTCAACAATTCCTATAAGTACTCCATTAACATAGAAAGAAATATTTCCATAAGAAACAGGATTACCCATGTCATCAGTCAAAGTAGCAAAAATAACAACATTAGTACCAGTATCAACTTTAACAGTACTATTATTAAGGTAAGTTAGATTTAAAACCCCCATAGCACCATAATTAAGTATAGCATTACCCATAATACCTGCAATATTACCAGACATTAAGTTACCAGAAAGATTCATAGCCTTACCACTGAATATAGCCCCACCATATTCACTTGCATAATTATCGTTAAATATAGAATTACGTATATTTGTATATCCTGAGTTAGGATGAGTATAAATTCCTCCACCATATTTTGTAGCATTGTTATTATTGAATAAAGAGTTAAGTATGTTAAAATTGGCAATAGCAGAGTTCATACAGCTCCACCATAACGTGCATGGTTATCTGTGAAATTACTGTTTAATATTGTGAAATTTGCTCCATTTTGAGCCATTATAGCTCCTCCAAAGAACCCCGAAGTATTATTTGTAAAATTAGAGTTATTTATTATTACAGTATCTGAGGTAGTATATATAGCACCACCACCCCAACCAGTAGAAAGAGCTATGTTATTAATGAAATTTGAATCTGAAACATTTAAATTTCCAGTATAACTATAAATTGCTCCACCACTACCAGTGGCAGTATTATTAATGAAAGTAGAACCTATAATACTAGAATTAGCATTATTACGAATAGCACCACCATCTCCACCAGTATTATTAATGAAAGTACAGTTTATTATAGTTAAATAACCATTAGAGCCTATTGCTCCACCATTAGCATTTTTTATGATTAGGTTGATTAAAGTTAAATTACCACCATTACTAAGAAACCATGTACCTTGACAGTCAATTATTGCTTTATTGTTTGGGTTTTGGCTTTGAATAGTTAAATTCTTGCCTGAAGGAATATTAACATTAGTATTGTTAACTCCAGTATAAGTACCATTATTTAAACTGATTGTATCATTACCAAGACTTCCTTTAATACCTTCACTCGTACTATTATCAATAATAACATCAGCAGCAGATAATCCACTACTAAAAATAATAGTAAACCCCAATATAATTGTTAGTACTATCGTAATTTTTAAAGCTAGATTATTATTTTTTCTAATTTTTAAAATTTTTTCACCCCCTTTTAAATAGATAAATGAAAAGATTAAAATCATAATATTATTATATTTAAATTTTTAAAATGATATAAAAACCATTTATAAAACCTTATACAATTATATTAATCTAATCCAATATAAAATTATCTCTAATTAATCCAAAAGATTAAATAAACGAAAAATTCATCAAAAATAGTAATATAAAAAATTTAAAAAATAGAATTATAAATAAATAATTCATAAAAAAAAAGTTTTTAATAAAATTTTAATAAAATAGCTTTAGAATATTATCTCATTAATAATATTTCGATAATAATTATATAGTTTGGTTTAATAATAGTTTATAATAGTTTTAGTTTAATAATAGTTTATTATAATAGTTTATATAGTTTAATAATGCTAATATTTTTTTTAATTGATAAATGAATAGATTATTATAAACCCATCCTACATAGAGGTTTAGCTAAATGTCTCCGAGCAGATACAGGAGTTTCGTAGAATTTTCCTTCAACTAGGTTTCTCTTTTCTTCTTCAATTATTTTTTCACCATAAGGTAATTTATTATCACATTTTTTACATTTAAATCCTTTATTTTTCCCTGCTGAAGTCATTCTTTTACCACAAACACAGATAGGGTTTTTAAAAACTTTTTTATTTTTAAGTTCTATTATTCTAATTTTTTCTATATTAAAAGTTCCTCCACAACCTATTCCTCCGAATAATTGAACTTGATCTCCTGTTTCCAACTGTTTTATTATTTTTCTAAATTCTTTTGTTGGTTCATATCCCGCTACATCTATTTCACCAGAATCATCCCCAAGTTTAAAGAAAACATGCCCCCCTTCAATTACATGAGGGTTTTCTTTCACATATCCTGTGATAATATAACATCCATATTTTTCCATATCTGAGATTTTAGATATTTTTTGAAGATGCATATCTGTGTGTTGGTTTGTTTTAAAAATACAATAGCTTTCAATCGGTTCTTCTGTTTTCACTATACTTTTAGCTAATTTTAATCCTTCTAAAGATTCCCCTCTTATTCCATATAGGATAGGACATGGAGTTCTAGGTTCAATAGCTATATAATCATTTTTTAAATCTACATTTTCAAAAGTATCGGTAACTTCCTTATCCATTAGATAAACCGAGTCTTTATTTATCTGCCTTTTTTTACCATAATTTTCTTTTTTTCTATAAGCTAAAAGTTCATAAGTATAATCTTTAAGTGGACAAGATATAGCTGCAAGAGATCCTATGATTCCTCTTCCTTTTTTAAATTTATGAAATTCTGCACTTATCTTATTTAGAAAAGTTTCTGCTTCTTTAATTGAGATTATCGAATAAATAGCTTTCATTGCATAATTTTCCATTTCTTTTGTGATTTCACCTTGAAAAAACACTACTCCAGGGTTTGTATTGTCACATGATGTTTCAGATAGCATTTCTACATTTTCAAGAACTATTTTTTTTATTAGATATATTTTTTCTTTATTAAATCCATCAATATTTATTTTAAAAGAAATTCCCCCATTTCCACGAGTTTTAAACCTTGAAAATGGATTTAAACGTATTAATCTAGGAGATCCTTCAATGAATATTTTCTCCTCTTTCAGTTTATTAATGATATGACAAGCTAAATAAGTTGTACACATACCATCTGGAGAATCTGTATCATCAATACCAATGTGTAAAAAAATAAATATCACCTAAAATAAGTTTTCCCAATATATTCTTTATCCTAATATAAACTTTACAATAATATAATTATATTTATTCTTATAATTCTTACTATATCTTATAATTCTTACCATAATATAGTTTTCTTACCATAAGATAATTTTTTTAAAAATAAAAGTTTAATAAATATTAGACTATTTACTTAAATATCCTTCTATTAAATTTCTACTTTCATTTAATGCTTCAAGCGGAATTCCTTTAGGCATAGAACCTAGTTCTCCTTGAACATCTTTTAAAATTCCTTCACCTGCACCTAAAAACATCCCCTCACTAGCTATTCCAGAAAAGGTTTCTGGAGGAAGTATTGCTATAGCTACATTATTTCCTTCTTTAACTGTTAAATCATTTGTAACTACTTTAATAGCTCTTTTTCCAAGATTTACATTACAAATCATAAGCCCATCATTTTGAGGATGATGACTAACACTCATTAACTCCCCTACTTTAATATCTATTGCTACAATAGGATCATTTATTTCTCCAAATAATATCCTATTTTTTAATCCTAATATAGTATCAATGAAAAATCTTGCTTTAGCTATTGCTTCTTCAGCTTTTTCTTTTTCTTCCTTTGGAGTTTGATCCATAAACTGATGAGCCCAGTCTTCTCCACCTAAGTATTTTAAAACTAAATTAGCTTTTTTTTCTAGATTAGCTATTTCTGGAGTATTTGCTAAATCTTTAGGATCTAAATATGAATAGTTTAAGACTTGAAAATCACTTTCCATACTTTCAGCACTTTCTATAGCCATTTTCTTATTCCATCTTCCTCTAAAGCTACCACTTCTAGCAGTTCCAACAAACATATTAATGGTTTTTTGTCCAAGTAAAAGCCTATAATCTTTCGTAGTATCCCACATAAACATCATCTTGTCTTTATTATTATATTATATAGAATTAATAAAAATTAATTAGATTAACGTAAAATTAATACAAATTGGTATTATTAATTTTTTAATTCAATCTTTAAATAATCAAATATACTTTGTTAAAATGTATTATTAAACATTACTTTTAAGAAGATATCATTAATATATCTTCAAACTATAACATACAATAATTTTAAAAAAAATCTAGAAAAAATGAATAATATTTAAGAATTAGCTAATAAAAAATAACAAAAAAAAATATCAATTAAAAGAAGAAAAATAAAGAAAAAAGATAAGAAAAGATAAAAAAGATAAAAAATAATAAAATAATAAATTAAAGATAAAATAATAAAGAAAAGATAAAATAAAATAGTTATTTAGAAATTTATACTTAATATATACTCAATAAGTACAGTATTTATACTATAAGAAAATTATTAAATAATTATTCTTGTTTAGTAAACTCTTCTTTTCCAACGAAACAGATAGGGCATACCCAATCATCAGGTAAATCTTCAAATGCAGTTCCTGGTTCTATTCCATTATCTGGATCACCTTCAGCAGGGTCATAAACATATCCACAAACTTCACATAAATAGCTAGCTTTCTTTTCTTCACTCATTTTTTAAACTCCCCATTTATTAAACTTTATATTTTCGTCTATCAATTTCAATACTTATATAAACTAATAAAATTTACAACCAGTATATAAAATGTTATTAATATATAATATTAATAAATTAGTAATAAACTGGTATTTATATGTTCATTATAGTATGAATATTAAATATAAATTTAAAAAAGAAATAATTATCTTTCACTTTTTCTATCTGCTTCTTTTTTCTCATATTCAGCTTTATTTTTAGCTTTTTTAGCTTCATATTCGGTTTTATTTTTTACTTCTTCAGCTTTGTCTTGAACATCATCTTTCACTTTTTTAGCTTTCTTTTTAACATCCTCTAACATGTTATTATACCTCCAATTATTGTTATATATATTATGTATAAAAAAATATATAAATATTATTAAAATATTAAAAAATAGCATAAAAGTATTATACAAAATTAAAAAATTAGTTTATTAGTTTACTATTAAAAGCTAATAATGTAATTACTAATGCTATATATTTATTATAGAAAAATTAATATATACCATTGTCATTATAATAATAAAATAATTATAAGTAATAAAATAATATTATAAAAAACTATTTATAATAAAATATACATATATCATAATAAGGTGATGAGGTTCACCTATTTAAACTGCCAGAATACTATTTTTTTCTGGATGATGACCTCTACTAATAAAAAAAACAGAATAATAAAGGCAGTATTATCTGTTAAATTAGGAGGCATGATCTAAAATCTTTAAATATATATAAAATCATTTTTATACTTTTTAATATTTTGATAATTAATTTTATTGTAATATGATTAATGCATGAAAAAAAAGATGAACTTTACCTCAACCTCAAAATGAAATTTAGTTCAATTTCATGAAACATTAAATCCAGCAATGAATTAATTCTCTTAAAATTATTCATTTTAATTTTTAATATTTTTAATATTCATAATATTCTTAAATTTAATATTTCTAATTTTTAATATTTCTAATATTATGATAAAGATATTCTAATATTATAATAAAATTATAAGAATTATATAAAAATTTAAAATTTTCTTTAATTCTTATATTAAAAACTCTATTTTTAATTTAAACCATTTACTTAAATGATATTTTTATAAAATTGATATTTTTTAGAAGATATTAAATAATCCCTTCAAATATAATAATATATAAATAATTTAAAGGGTGAGAATATTGAAAGAATATTTGAAATATCAAAGAAAAGCAAGTAGAATAGAACTTTTCATAAGGATAATATATTTAATACCCATATTATTAATAATACATGTATATACTATATTAGCAGGAATATGTCATTTAATACAGTGGTTCATAGTATTAATATTTGGATTTAGAAACAAATATCTAAGTAAATTTGTTCAAGGATATGTAAAGTATATAATCAGTGTATTAGCTTATTCACATAACTTATCAGATGAACGCCCAAAAATACTACCAAAACCATATAGAATATTTTTTGAAAAAGAAGAATAGATAATCCCTTATTTTTAAGTAATATTCTTTTTAAAAATAGTTATTATTGTTTGAATAGTTATCATCATTAGTTAAATAATTATTATCAATATTATTATTTGAATATCTACTATTAACTAATAAAAATTACTATTCAAATAGCTATTAATAATCATATTACTTGAATAAAAATATTTAGTAAAACTTAATATAATAAAATTATAAATATTTTAATTAACTTAGAGGTTAATAAATGGAAAAAGAAAAGATAATCCAACTAATTGGACTTAGTATAATACTTTTAATTGCAATATTAATTCTATATTTCTTCCTACCAGTAGGCATGATTAGATTCATATTAGGATTAATTATAGCAGGAATTATTGGTTTAGTAATGCAAAAAAAGATTTTTGATGATAAAAAAACTTAGAATTCTTGTTTTTTATTTTTTATCTTATTTTTCTTCTTTTAATTGATATTTTTTTGTTGTTATTTTTTATGGTCTTATTCTTTTATCTTATTATTTATTTTATTATTTATTTTATCTTATTTTATTTTTCATATTATTTTATAATCAGTAAACTCACCATATCTATTATAAGCTAAAATATCATCAATATTGTATGGTTGACAGATTATCATGTGAAATAACCCTGTTTTAGCAAAGGTGAATAAATCTGTATCTGATGGTAATGCACTAGGTCCTGGGTGACTGTGAACTGAACCCCATTGAGTTGTCATAACTGGAAGCATTCCAGTATTTACAATAGCTCCTTCACCAGATGTTTGTGTTGGTAAAAATACTAACCCTGTAATGTGAAGAATCTCATTTTTAACCTCACCATCAAAAATAGCCATAAATTCATCAGGATCAGAACTCCTTGCATACCATATTATAGAGTCTATTACTTCACTATCTATGTGAACCTCATTGAATTTATATTTATTATTCCCAAAAATCTTTGAAAACAAGTTTCCTAATCCCATATTCGCACCGATTGAATTTTTATATATTATTTGTATCTTATATAATATCAATATTCTTAAAGAATTCTTTATTAAAAATTGTAATATTTTTATCTATAATTAAATTATTTCTATAAGATGTTTCTTCTCTATTTTTTATTGGATTTAATCCCAAAATCTTTTCTTTTTGTTTATAAATAGCTATTCCTCTTTTTTGATGAATAGGAACATTATTTAAATTGATACCCTTTTCAAATAATAGCTGATGAATATCAGAAGATTTAAGATTTTTCAATTTTTGAGTAGCTACTTTAGGTGAATAATCTTTCCTTAATACCCAATAACCATAACTATTTACACAATTCCTCCAAGATTCATCCTGCCTCCATTTAAAATATTTAACGATATCATCTTTATCAGCTATTGGAATAATCCTTGAATCAAATGAAATTACAATAGAATCAGTTGGTTTAAAATATTTATTTAAATTAACTGTCAAAGAACTAGAAGCCAAACTCGGAAAAACAGAGTTTAATTTTTCAATTCTTCCAGAAAAAGGTATTTCAGATAGTAATATGTTTATTTCATCAGAAAAAGTGTATATAAATAATGGAGAAAACTCTTTAAAAATATCCTGAGATGTATTAACCATCGATTTAATGAAATTTTCATCATATGGTTTTTTAAAATCTAAATTCTTAGATAAACTATGAAAATTTCTTCCATCTAATCTTAAAATTAATTTAGATCCTTTAGGAACTTTCAAATTATTATAAATTTCATATTCTTTCATATAATTCACATAATTCCTAGTCTTTTCATAATTTAAATAAAGTGTAGTTTATCTAGAGTATTTAGTAGTTTATTAACATCTATTTTACTAATATTTAGTTTAATATTGTTTATTTCATTAGTATTTAGTTTTAGTAATATCTATTTTATATAGTAAAATTTATACTTATATTCCTTCCTACACTATGTTCCCATTATAAAATTCTCATTTAAACTTTTTAATAGTTTAATTGCTGAGTAAGCAGCTAACATACTAGTTTTAGGGTTAACTTCACAGGGTAAGTTCTCAGTTCTAGTTTTAAATTGACCAAAATCTCCTTCAACAATCACTTCATGGACATTTTTATCTACTTTAGGGTCAACAATAATCTTAACATCAACATCTAAATTACAAGCAATACTAAGAGCAGCTGCTACATTAATATTTACAGGAAATATTTTAACAGCTTCTGATGCTTTTCCTTCATAAAGAATTTCTTCTTCATCAACAAGTTTTCCAAGAGATCTAGGTGGTTTTCTTGTAGTTAAAGTAGCCTTAATGATTTTTCCAATTGAAGCAGCTTTAATACCATCCAGTCCAACAATAGCTCCTGATGGAGCAAATATTTTAGCATCATTATTAGTAGCAGCTTCAATCATCCGATCTCTGAATTTATTATCCATTAAAGCACCAATACTCATAATAATAATATTTTTACCTTTTTTTAAAACTTTAAGTCCGAATTTTTCAACAGAAATAGGAGAAGCAGCTTCTAAAACCAAATCAACATTATCAATCATATCATCAATATCTAAAACAGCTATTCCATCAGATATAGTAGCTAAATTTTCAGCTTTTTCCATATCATGATCATAAAAATATTTAATATCAATTCCACTATCTTTAGATAAGAAATTATTTACAATGATGCTAGCTATTGCCCCACAACCTAATATTCCAACTATCATAAAACCACATTATTAGAACTAAAAATATTTAATAAGACTCATTTAAACACTATTTAACCAGATTAAACTCATTTAAACAAAGAATTAAATAGAAATAAATAAGAATTAATAAATTAAACAAAAAATTAATTAAACTTAAAAAAATTAATTAAAGCTTAAAAGACTTAATTAAAATTTTAAAACTTAATAAAAAATATCTATTAACATATTATAATTTTATATTAAGAAATATTTATAATTTTATACTAAGAATTATTTATAAGTCTATTAAAATCAATAGTTATTAAAAATAATTTCATATAAACATAATATTTATTAAATTATCTAAAATAATATTAATAATTTTCATAAAAATATTATTTAATTAAATAAAAAATTCTCTGACAATATAAGTTATAAAAGAAAGCTAAAAGTGATTAATTATTGAAAAAATGATTATTAATAAAAAATCATGTGTTAATAAAGAAATTATTATATTAATAGAAAGAAAAATTATAGTAATAAAAAATGTGTTTAATATTTGTTGTTTAAATATAGAAATAATGAAAAAATAATGAAATTATGATTATTATATTATATATTAAATAATCTTAATTAAATAAATATAAAATGATTATTAAATTAATAGATAATACATTCTAACAATGCTAATGAAATTAATAATTCAAATAATAATTTAAGAAATTAAACTGTTAAAAATTTTATTGCATTTGATTTTGAGGCTCTCTATCTGGAACTTGACCTTGTGGTTGAGTTTGAGCTGTTTGAGATTGTTTTTGAATATCTTGAGGATCTATTAACATAATATCTCCAATAGCTCTGACCTTATCAAAGTCTACGTTAAGAACTCCTTCTTGAAAAGCTCTCATCTCATTTTCTTCTGGAACAAATTGTAATCCATTTCTAAAAATATCCCTAATTCCAACATTTTTGTTTTCAGGTTCTAAAGCCTTTACTTGAAGTTTAGAAATTGTTCCCATCCTGATATTGAGAACTACATCTACAACACGTCCAACATACTGACCTGTAATAGTATATATATCTAAATCATAAAGATTTGAAACTTCTACCATTTTTTCACCATAACCCTATTAATTCAAATATAATTATTATTAAATGTTATTTGTAATACTATATATCTTATATATCAAAAATAATTATATTTCAAAAATAATTAATTATAAAAATATATAATTTTTATTAAATTATTTTTTTATTAAATTACTTTTATTCTTTTTATTTGACAATTATAACAATTTTATAAATTGTTGAATGCATTATTTTATTGTCATTTATTTACTAATAACATATAATTAAGAATATATATTATCTTATTTTTGATAATATAAATAGTTTTGGTAATAATAAGGAAATCTCTTAAAAATAATGAAATATTTCAAATATAAATAATTAAAAAAGATTTAAAAATAATGATTTAAATATGAATAATTTTTTCTAATATTTAGAAAAATAGAATAAGAATAATAAAGTAGCTATCTAAAAATGAAATAAAAATAATGGAAATGAAATAAAAAATAAGAATACAAAAATATTCTTAATTAGAGCTCTAAGCCAACAGCATCAAAAACATTTTCAAGATTTCTTACTTCTTCCATAACATCATCAGGGATTTTTTGATCAACTGTCAAAATCATTATAGCATTTCCACCAGCTATATCCCTACCAACCTGCATAGTACCAATATTTATATTTCTTTCACCTAATTTTGTTCCAATAGTACCAATAGCTCCAGGAATATCATTATATTTAGATATAAACATGTGTCCCTCTGGTTTTACATCAACCCAATAATCATTAATCTTTATAATTGCTGGATCATATAAATCAGTTCCTTCTACTGAAAATTCATCATTATCAGTGATTGCCTTAACTCTAACAGATGAATCGTATCCTTTAGAATCACAAGTTTTTCCTTCAGTTATACTTATTCCCCTTTCTTGTGCAATTGTTGGAGCATTGATCATATTAACTGGGTCGATTAAAACATGATTGAGAACACCCTGAAGAACAGTTCTAGTTAGTATATCATGATGAGGAGTTTCACTAAGTTCTCCGCAATAAACAACTTCGATTTCCTTTATCTGACCATTAATAGATTGAGAAGCAAAACTACCTAATTTTTTACATAAATTAACATAAGGTTTTATCCCTTCATAAGTCTTTGAATCAACTACCGGCATATTTAAAACATTCTTTGGAGCTCCACCTTTTAAAACTTCAATCACTTCATTAGCTACAATGATAGCTGCATCTCTTTGAGCTTCCCTAGTTGAAGCAGCAATATGAGGAGTAGCTACAAGATTATCTAAGCTTAAAAGTTTGCTTCCTTTTGGAGGTTCTTCTTCATAAACATCAAGAGCAGCACCACCAATTTTATCATTACTTAAAGCATCATACAATGCATCTTCATCAATAATACCTCCTCTTGCACAATTGACAATAAAGGCATCATCTTTCATTATTTCTAATTCTTTTTTAGATATTAAGTGTTTTGTTTCAGGAGTTAATGGAACATGAATGGTTATAAAATCTGAAACTTTTAATACTGTTTCAAGATCAGCGAGCTCAACACCCATTTGTTTAGCTACTTCTTTAGGCAAATATGGGTCATATACAATTACATCCATTTCAAAAGCTTTACATCGACTTACAACTTGAGAACCAATTCTTCCCATTCCTACAACACCAAGAGTTTTATTTCTTAGCTCAACACCCATAAATCTGCTTTTTTCCCATTTATCTTCCTTAACAGATTTATCAGCAATAGCTATTTTTCTTGCAGCTGTAAGCATCATACCCATAGTATGCTCAGCAACAGTAATTGAAGTTGATTCTGGTGCATTTACTACCATTATTCCTTTTTCAGTAGCTGCTTCTACATCCACATTATCGACACCCACACCAGCTCTAGCTATTATTTTAAGCTTGTCTGCTTTTTCAATTACTTCACGAGTTACTTTAGTTCTACTTCTTACAATTATTGCTTCGTATTCAGATATAGTATTAAGCAATTCCTCTGGAGTTATATCAGTGTCAACCACAACTTCCGCTACTTCTTTTAAATTATCAATACCTTTTTGATTTATTGAATCTGCAACTATTACCTTCATTAAATTCACCTATATAATATTTTAGCTAAAAATTGGATGTAATAACAATAAACTATTATTATATATAATCAATTAATTAATATATTATTAATATTCTAAATTTAATATTCTAAGCTTATATTATAAACTTAATAGTATTATAAACTTATATACTAAACTTAATATTACAAATATAAAATTTTAAGTTTAATACTTTAAGTTGATGTTTTAAATTTAATATTTTAAGTTTAATATCTTAAATATTAATATTTTAATTTATAATAATTTAAATTATAATAATATAAGAATATAAAAATTCATAATAAATATAACATTTATAATAGATATAAAATATTAATTTTATCTAATATTCTTACTATGTTCAAAGTATTATAAAAATCTAATTACAAAACTATCAAAATTTTAGTATTATTAAAATTGCAAAATTATTAGTATTATTAATAGTATTATAAGTATTAGTAATATTAATAGTATTAATATTGTTAGCATTATTAATATTATCAATAGTATTAGTGATAGTATTAACGTTATCATTAATATTATTATATGTTATAGTAGCTCTTTTCTGGTTAATACCAGAACACAGGATTGAAAAAATCTTAGATTAATCAATAAACTGATATAACCCATTATTGTAATTAAATTAATTATAAAAATATAAAAAATATAAATCTAAAAAATAGAAAAAAATAAAAGGAGAAAAAAATTATAAGTCTCCTTAAATAAAATAAAGAAAGATATGTATAAAAAAATATAAATTAAATTAAAAAAGTGATGATAAGATGGTATTAGTTGAAGAATTTGTTATCTCAAGTGCAAATGATGTTCCAGGATATAAAATTACTGAAACAAAAGGTTTTGCATATGGATTAACAGTAAGAAGTAGAGGATTAGGTGGACAGCTTGGGGGAGAGCTTAGATCTATTTTAGGTGGAGAAATAAAAGAATATCAACAAATGATGGAAGAATCAAGAGATAAAGCACTGAATAAATTAATAGAACATGCTAAAAGTATGGGAGCTAATGGGTTAATAGCTGTTCGTTATGATTCAGATGCAGTAGCTACAAATATGCAGGAAATATTAGCTTATGGAACTGCAGTTGTATTAGAAAAAGAATAAAGAAAAATAATATAAACATAATAAAAGTAATATAATGAAAATATAAAAATAATTTGAAAGAATGGCATACTAAGTTCCATGAACCTCCTTTAGCTACATAATTTAATCAGGAGGTTAGCAATGCAAATAATCAATATAATAAAAACATCAAATAAAAATGCTTTCAAATTATCTGACATACTAAAGAAAATCCTAAAGGATTTTCTTAATTACGAAAATCTTCGATTTTCGATAATTACCCCCTCCATTTATGTTTATACAAAGAGAAGCCATTGAGTGTAAGGCTTCTCTAAAAAAATTCAACAGCTTAGGAGCTTAGTAATACCATAATATAAATATGTAATAAAAAATATATAAATATTACTATAATAAAGATTAGTAATAAAAATAGAAAAATATATAAATTATAAAAATAAACATGAGTGTAAGGCTTTGAGATTCATCCTTCAAAAATGAATCTCACTCTAATTTTTTTTAAAAAATATAAACATAACAAATTAACAACTAATTTTCTAATATTCAATTTACAGAAATTTTCTATTTTTATAAGTTTAAAAAAGAATTTTATATTATTTTAAAAATAATAAAAATAGGATTAAATAATAAATATAGCTAAAAAATATAGTAATATTAAAGGTGATTATAATTTTCAATCAAAATCTAATATTTAAAGACAAAGAGATTCCAAGAATAATCTTAGGAACAGCCCCATTTACTGCAGAAAGCTATTTTGGACATAGATCCCGATTATATCACCTTGATTTAGAGATAAACTCTGGTAATATAGCTAAAATAATAAAAAAAGCTAATGAAAATGGGGTAAATGCTATAAATTTAGTAAATAATGATAATTTAATAGAAAGCTATGAAAAAGTAGTAAAAGACAATGAAATAGCTGTTATTGGAACTGTTGGAAAAACAATTATCGATTATGTTAACCCAGATTATGAAAAAGCAAAAAATGTTGATTGGAAAAAAGATATAAAGCTTTTAGCTAAATATAATACTCCAATAATGCTTGTTGATGAATTTATTACCGATAGCTATGATTTTGAGTTAATTGAAGAAATATTAAAAGAAATTAAAAAGCAAGGAGCGTTTGCAGGACTTATAACAGCTTATCCGTATAAAACAACAGAAAAATTACTTGATTCACCTATCTTAGATTTATTTGATTTTTATATGATTCCTGTAAATAAACTAGGATATATGATGGATACTAAAGTCTTTTTAGAAAAAGAAAGAGAAGATTTAGCTAATCTCATTAAAAAAATCGATAAAAAAATAATCATAAATAAAATATTAGCTTGTGGAATTCAGCAACCAGAAGAGGCTTTTAATTTTTTAAAAAAATTAGATTATGCAGATATGGTTACAATTGGAGTAGCTAGTGAGAACGAAGCTGAAACTGATTTCAAACTTTTAAAAAATATCTAAAACAATATTGTAAAGCAAATAATATATAAACAAATTCTTAATTATTAAAAATATTAAACTCTACTTTTTAAATACATTATATTGCTTTTAAGTTTATTACTATTTACTTTTATATCAAATCATTAAAACTAAAAACTATCACAAAATATCAAAACCAATAATAAAAACCAATAATAACACTAATAACTAAAAAATAGCTATTATAACTAAAATTAGAATAAAAATAGTTTTAAAGATATTTACAATTAGCTAGAAAAACAGGATAGAGGTTTTATATGAATAAATGATAAATATTCATTAAAACCTCCGGATCATTAATAATGTAATATCATATTAGTTTTTATAATTTATATATTTTTCTATTTTTATTATGATAATATTAAATATTAATATAGTAATACTTTTATAATATAGAGAACATAACAATATCTTGCAGTATCACCAACTTAAAAAAACATTGACTACATCAGAAGGAGAAGGATCATTAATAATGTAAAATCAATGAAACCTTCTCACTAAGCTTTGAGGAGGTGATACTCATGAAATCAAAGATATTGATATTTGTTTATAATTTAAAATTCATTTTTAAATTTAGAAAATTTTTTATTTTCTATATATTAAATAAATATTTTCTTGAATTTCTAATTTGTATCATAATCTTCTTAAATCGATAATTTAATATTTAATTAATATTAATTTAACATTTTTATATAAGAAGACAAAATTGGTGTTCTGCACCATCTATAACTATTCCGATTATAAATCTGAAAAATATGTTATAATATCAATATTTTAATTAATTTTAATTAATTTTAATTAATAATGAAAATAATAGTAATTATAAAGTTAAAACTAATTATCTCTTCTTTCTTTAACTAAATTCAAAAATTCTTTAGAATCTTCTGCTTCTTTTAATTCCCATGACTTAATAACAGGAATACCATCTAAAGAATCCTTAATTTTCTTATTGTTAACAATGAAAAAAGAGTCAGAATCAGTTATCAGAGATAAATCTTTTAAACTAATAGCCATCTTATGAAGAGTTTTTTCAGGGCGATTGCTATCTAAACTAGCTATAAGTGGATTTTCTTCTGTTGAATAATCATTAAGTCCTTTTTCAATAGCTAATGCATCAAAAGGTGTGCTTTTAGTTTCAAGAACTCCAAAACCTAAATTAGCTAAATCTTTTGTTTTTTCATTATTTATTGAATTATCAGAGTTTATCTTATTAAAATCTGTCTTATCAGATTTAATATTAAATAAATCAATGTCAACAGTAATCTTCATATTTAAAATATCTTCAAGAATCATAGCTGTTTCAGGATTAGCTCTAACCATATCATTCTCATATTTATAAATAGTTTCCCTTGAAACATGAGCAAGATCAGCTAAATCCTTTAGTGAAAGAGAATATTCCTCACGGTACTCTCTTAAAATGTTTCCATTGATATTAACATAATATCCTCCCCTATCAGCTAAAAACTCAGGATATTCATCATATAAAATTATATTTTTAAGAGTATCAATACCAATAACTGGAAGACCATGTCTTTCATAAACAACATCTTCCTCAAGTTTATGTGTTTTAGATTTAATCCCCACAACAAGAGGAGATGCGAGGAAAGTACTAGCTACTTTTCTTATTTCTTGAACATGTGCCTCATTAACACTATCAATATTAACTAGTACTTTTAAAAGGATTAAAAGTAATTTTTTTCGAGCAGCCATATCAAAACAACTTTGATAATAGACCTGTGAAGTTTCAAATCCTCCTCCACTCAATAATTGACTTATTTCTTGAATAACTTGATTCCTATTCATAGTTTCCATAGGAACACCCATATCTCATTTTAAAGCAAAACAAAAATGTTTAAAACTTATAAAACTATTTTTAAATTTAAAGAGATAATTAATTAATAATAAATTATTATTCAATATTATTATTAACATTATTATTAGTACTATTATTAGTATTATTAATTAATATATTATTAATTATAATATTACATAAATATACACTTATTATTAATTAAAATATATATTAGTTTAAAAATATTATTAATCTAATTAATTTAAAAATATATTGATTTTTTAGTATTATAAATATTGCTTTTTGAATTAGTAAAAACAAAATCTTATATAAAAACTTATATATTAACCAATGAAAATTTGTTTATTATATAATAAAATCATTAAAAAAATGAAAAAATATGGCAGTGATAAAATGGAGTATGAGATTAAAGGTGGAGCTTTCCCAATGGTAATTTGTAAATTAGAAAAAGGAGAAACTATGAAAAATGAAGGGGGATCCATGGCACTAATGACATCAAAAATTAAGATGGAAAGTAGTACTGGGGGAGGAATCCTTAAAGGCCTTGGTAGAGCATTAGCAGGAGATTCTATTTTTCTAAACTTCTTTACAGCCGAAGAAGACGATCAAGAAATAGGTTTTGCAAATAGTTTTCCAGGCAAAATAATTCCAATAGAGTTAGATGGGAATAAAACAATAATTGCTCAGAAAAGTGCTTATCTAGCATCAGAAAAAGATGTTGATATTAATATGCATTTTAGAAAAAAATTAGGTACTGGACTGTTTGGAGGAGAAGGATTCATACTTCAAAAATTTTCAGGATTTGGAATAGTCTTTTTAGAAATCGATGGAGAAGTTATAGAATACGATTTAAAAGAAGGTGAAAAATTAGTTATAGATCAAGGTCACCTTGCTGCGATGGATGAATCTGTTGATTTTGATATACAAAGAGTTAAAGGTGCTAAAAATATCATGTTTGGAGGAGAAGGTCTTTTTTTAAGTACTTTAACTGGGCCTGGAAAGGTTTGGGTTCAAACAATGCCATTAAGTAATTTTATTGAAGCTATTATACCTTATATACCACGTAATGATTAAAAAATGGAGATTCTATTTTTTCCATTTTTTAACTTTATTTTTATCTTAAGTTCATAGCAATTAATTTAGATCTAGTCATATCATTAACAGCATATTTAACTCCTTCTTTTCCCATCCCACTCATTTTAAATCCACCGAACGGCATGTTATCTGTTCTAAAAGTAGATTGTTTATTGATAAAAACAGAACCTGATTCAATTTCATTTACACATTTTAAAGCATTATGAAGACTTTCAGTGAATACACCAGCTTGAAGTCCAAATTCAGAATTATTAGCTGCAGATATAGCTTCTTCAACACCATTAACTCGAATTATAGGAGAAACAGGACCAAAAGTCTCATTTACAACAATATCCATGTCAGGAGTTATATTATCCAGGATAGTTGGCTCGAAAAAGTTACCATCACGATTTCCACCAGTTAAAAGTCTAGCGCCTTTTTTATAAGATCTAACAACAGACTGTTCAACCATTTTAGCCGCATCTTCATCAATTAAAGGACCTATATCAGTTTTAGGGTCCATTGGATCTCCTATTTTAAGTTTTTGAGTTTCCTTAACAAATAAGTCAATGAATTCATCAGCTATAACTTCATCAATAATAATTCTTTTAACAGCCATGCAAACTTGACCAGAATAAAGATAAGAACCTAAAACAGCAGCTTTTACAGATTTTCCAATATCAGCATCTTCAAGGACAATTAAAGGATCATTTCCACCAAGTTCCAATGTTATCTTTTTCATTCCAGCTCGATTTGAAATTAAGAGTCCAGTAGCTACACTACCAGTAAAAGAAATTTTATCTATATCATCGTTTACTGTTAACTCATCTCCAATTTCCCCACCAAAGCCAGTGACAGTATTAATAACTCCATCTGGAAATTCTTGAGATATAATCTCAGCAAGTTTCATGGCAGCAAGAGGAGCTTGAAGTGATGGTTTTAGTATGGTTGTATTTTTTGCAGCAATCGCAGGGGCAATTTTATGAATAGCTAAATTTACAGGATAATTAAAAGGAGTAATAGCTGCAACAACACCTAAAGGAATCTTTTGAGTAAAAGCAAAAAGTCCTTTTCCACCAATTCCTGCATCTAAAGGTACAGTTTCTCCATAAATTCTTTTAGCTTCTTCTGCAGCAAATTTTAAAGTTTCAACTGATCTTTCCATCTCACCCCTAGAATCTTTGATTGGTTTTCCTGTTTCTTTTGTTATTAACTTAGCTAATGATTTTTTTTCACTTTTTAAAGATTCATAAGCAGAATACAATCCTTCAGATACTTTTCTCGAGGAAAAATCATTTAATTCCTTTTTTGCTTTATTTGCAGCAGAAATAGCAAGTTTAACATCTCTCCTATCCCCAATAGGAACTGTATCTACAATTTCATCATTATATGGATTTTTAACATCAAAAAGTTCTTCTTTAGATTTAAATTCCCCATTAATTAGCATTTTCATATATACACCCCAATTTTGAATTTTATAATTCATATGAATATTTTTAAATTACAAACCTTAAATTAATCACATTAACCTTAAATTAATAAAATATCTAAATTAAATCATTAGAATAAATCAATTCATCAATATAATCATTATAATAATATATTTATTAATACCTCCATAATTAATACATCTCACAATATAGTATTACATTCATAATTATTATATAATATATTATATTCATATTACATTTTTAATATAATACTCATATTGTTATATTCCTTAATATATTCCTCAATATATTCTTTATAATATTATATTTGTTAATATATTTTTAAATAAAGATTTAAATAATTGTTGGAACTTTAAAAATAGATTTAAATTTAATTATAATCATTAAAATAAAATAGAATATAAAAAATTAAAATAAAATATAAATCAATTAGACAATCAAAACTTTGAATGAATACTTTCAATAGACTTATTGATATTATTAAGTTCATTAGAACTGATTTCATCCCCAATACTTAAAATGTAACTTTTATAAAAGGACATAGCGATTAAAACAATCACAATCATACCACCAATTAAAAGAATCAATTCAGCACTTGACTGTCCACTTTCATCAGATATTAATATATCAAGCTTCAAACTAACAAGTTTAGACTTCAAACTAACAAAATTCAAATTAACCATATATCCCACCTAAAACCATTAAACTATTTCAAAAATCATCCCCTAAATAATTATTTAAAACGCTAAAAAATAAGATCCAAAATTGCTTATTATGTAAAATAAACTATAAGCTATAATTAATAAAGGAATTGAAAATTTTATCCCTTTTTTAACATTACCCGACATTACTAAACTAATAATTAAACCAGCTAAAATAGAATGAATAATAATATAAGATCCTGCAGCTATTTTTGAAGTTTCAATTAGTTCACTACCTTTACCAAGACTTGTCATGAAAGAAGAATAAATTCCAATCATACCCAATGCAAATGGAGCAGCGATAACAGCAGAAATCACTAAAAAAATAACTGCCATCATTACACTGGACTTTCTGTCTCTTTTTAAAGCATTTAATTCTCTTAAATCATCTGATACATTTTCAATTATATCAGCTAAATTTCCACCAGTTTTTTTAGCTTCAATTATCAACTTAAAAGTTCTTTCAAGATTTTTAGACTTTAATCTACTTGATATTGCCACCATACTTTCATTAAAATCCCTACCCATTTTTATCTCAATTACTGAACGTTTTATCTCATCATATAATGGACCAGACCCATATTTAGATAATTCTTCCATTGCATTTTCAAAACTTAAGCCTACTCTCAACATTGAAGCTAATTGTCTTAAAAAGTCAGGAATCGATTTTTCAACATCTTCACTTCTTTTTTCAGATTTATATATTATAATACATGCTAAAAATCCAGGAGGAATAGCTATTGCAAGCACTATTGATATTAATAAGTCAAAATTAAAAATAAAAGATAAAAATATGAATAAGATTAATAAAAATACTACAAAAATAATTAATATAGCTAAAACCTCTGAAGCTACATTAAATATACCACTTACTAATAAAATCTCTTGAAAACTAATTGAATATTTTTTAGGGATTTTATCATCAATAAATTTAGAAATTAAATAAAGTAAATCATTTATAATCACATTAACACCATAAAAAGATAATATCATAAAAAGAAATAAAAAGTATATGATAATTAACAAGTATTAATGATTATTTAAAAAGTGATTAATAAATATTATTCAATTTAAAACTTAATATTTAGTTTAAATAGTAAAATTAAGATTAAAAAGCATTATTTTAAAAAATAAAAAGGTTGTTGTATTTTAAAAATATTGATTAAAGATAAAATAAATAAAAATACTTTCAAATTATCTGACATACTACAGAAAATCCTAAAGGATTTTCTTAATTACGAAAATCTTCGATTTTCGATAATTACCACCCAGATTATGTTTATAAATAAGAGAAGTCACTAGGTAGGAAAGTTCTCTAAAAAATCTTCGACAACTTAGGAACTTAGTAATATCATGATAACATATAATAAAAAATAAAACTAATTTTAAAGTTCATAAGGAAGATTCCCAATAATTTCAGCTTTATGTTTACCAACAACAATAGTATCCTCTATTCTAACACCAAATTCCCCTTCTAAATAAATTCCAGGTTCTATTGTAACAACCATATTTTTTTCTAAAACAGTTTTATCTTTTTTAGAAATACTCGGTGTTTCATGAATATTAAGACCTAAGCTATGGCCAGTTGAATGAATAAAATTTTCACCATAACCATAATCCTCAATTATGGATCTAGCTACATTATCAATCTCACAAGCAGCTTTTTCAGCTTTTAATGCCTTAATTGCCTTATTATAAGCTTCAAGAACTATATCAAAAACTTCTTTTTGTTTTTCATTATTATAATCAATCATAGTTCTACTCGTATCAGAACAATAACCATTATACTTAGAACCCCAATCCATTAAAATTAAATCTCCAAGTTCCCTATTTTCAAGAGTTGCATGAGGAAGAGATGAATTTGGTCCAGTAGCAACGATTGTTTCAAAAGATTCCTCACTAGCCCCATTACTTCTAATTAAATAACCAAGTTCATAAGCTATTTCCCAATCAGTTATTAAATTTTCCTGTTTTTCACGAATATCCAATTCTATAAAAGATTTATGAGCAATGTCTGTTGCTTTTTTTATCATTTTAATTTCATTATTAGATTTGATCATACGTTCTTTTTCTAAAAAATCTTCAACAGACAATTCCCAATTCTCTTTTTTTGATTTATCAGCACATAATTTTTTATAAGAACTTACAGGAAGATTTCCTTCAATAGCTATTTTTTTAAGATTTTCTTTATTGAAAACTTCTTTTAATTCTGAAATTGATTTAAATTCCTTTACTTCAATCAATGATGTGTTTGAAGCTAACTCTTTATCCATAGCTGTTGTAAATATAACAGGATCTTCTTTTAAAAGACATATTGCAAAACTAGTAGGACGATAATTGGAAACATACTTAATATTATTAAATTGAGTTATAATCATTCCATCATAATCTTTTTCATCCATTCTTTTTAAAATACTCTTAATTCTATCATTAATAGTCTTATCTTTCAAATTTTACACCTTAATAATTATAAACATTATAAAATTATTAAATATCTAAATATTCCAATATTCAAATGCCCAAATATTCAATATCCAAATACCTAAATGTCTAAATTTTCTTTAATTAGTGCAATTAAATCAGTTCTCATTTTAGAAGGAATTTTTTTAGTAATTGCCCTTGCAAAGAAACCAAAATCAGGATCATTAAATTCTAAACCTTCAAAAACAACAGGTTTTTTATACCTAGGAATAAAATGCCAATGAATATGAGGTTTAGGATTATTATTTCTAAAAACTGAATTTTTTAAACAACTCCAATTAAATAAATCTGCATTGAAAGTTTTTTTATTAGCTAATTCCATGCTTTCAACTAATTTTCCAAAATCAGCCCATTCTTCTAAATATAAGTCTTTTAAATCTTCACATCGTCTTTTTAAGCTAATAACACAAGTTCCTAAGTATCTTTGAGAAGGGGCTAAAAATATTTCCCAATAATCTGTTTCAGCTATTAAATTCCCATAGCTACTATCAATAGAAAACTCACATATTTTATCTTCACATAGATCATTATCCAAATAATCTTCAGATGGAATAACATCTTTTAGATTACTTTTAGTTAAGTTATTTTTAATTGAAGCATTTTCAGCAAAATTGTTGGTATATGAATTGTTTTTAGCTAAAATATTCTTAGCTGAATTATTCTTAGATGAATTAATCTTAATTGAATTATGTTTAGTTGAATTATTATGTTTATTTGAATTATGTTTATTTGAATTGTTTTTAATGTTTTTTATAACCCTACTATCTTTCATAATCATTATATATAGAATTAATAATATTAGTATTTTTAGAAAATTTAGTATTTTATATTTCTAAAAATTATAAAATATTGCAAAAATTTATAAACTTTAGACAATAATTATAAATATATGTTTAAATTTAGTTCTAATGAAATAAGAGACTTATTTATATCATTTTTTATAATTTCTTTAGCCTTTTCAATTCTTTATTCTAGGTTAGATTTTACAAATATACTTAATATACTACCTATGGTAATGGTTGGTGTGGGATTAGGATTTATACTTCACGAAGTAGCACACAAAATAAGTGCAATGAGATATGGTTATTGGGCAGAATATAAAACTTGGACACCAGGATTATTCATAGCACTAGTAAGTTCAGCATTTGGTTTTATCTTTGCAGCTCCAGGAGCAGTTCATATTTATGGACAATATATGACTGATAGAGAAAATGGAATAATCTCTATATCTGGACCTTTAACAAATATAGTTCTATCTCTAATCTTTTTAGCTGTAGCTTTGATGCTGGGTAATACTTACATTGGATTGTTTAATCCATTAATAGCTGTTCCATTATGGGTAAATATATTATTCCAAACATGCCTACTAGGTTTTTCAATCAATGCATTTTTAGCATTATTCAACCTAATACCAATTGGAATATTAGATGGAGCTAAAGTATTTAGATGGGATCCATTTATATGGTTAGCTAGTGTAATAGTAGCAGGAATTATGGTTTATTTCTCATTTACAGGATTCTTTTTTTAATTAATTAAAAAATTGAGATTATTTATAAAATTAAAATTATTTATAAAGTTTAAATTTTATTAAATTAAACCTATTTGTAAAATTAAAATTATTGTAAAGTCGAAATAAATACAAATACAAAATTGAAATAATTATAAAATCAGAATATTTTTATAAAATTAAGTGGTTAGTATGTTTTCAGATATCCAAATTAGCTATTTTTCATGTACACACAGAGCTATAGAACCTTCTAAAACAATAGCTGAATGTAAAAATAAGTTAAAGGTAGCTGGAATAACTAGAGTTACTGATATAACCCACTTAGACAGAATAGGAATTCCTGTATTTTCAGCTATTCGCCCAACAGCACAAGATGGAGGAGTGAGTATTTATGCTGGAAAAGGAGCTAAAAAAGACCAAGCTAAAGCATCAGCTATGATGGAAGGTTTTGAAAGATACTCTGCAGAAAAACAAAGTATTGATGATGAAAACTCCAAATTAGCTACTTTAAGTGAGATGGATGGTGAAAAATTTATCCATCCTGATGATCTTATTATATCGAATGAAGTTAAAAGTTTGGACTTTGAAAAAGAAAGAAAGATAGAATGGACTTTAACAAAAGATATAATAACAGAAAATGATTATTATATTCCATCTAATGCGATTTTTCATCCATACATTCCAAAAGATGCAAAAAACACATCAGCTATTTTTAAAGGAAACACCAATGGTTTAGCTTCTGGAAATGTTCTAGAAGAAGCTGTTCTTCATGGAATGCTTGAAGTAATAGAAAGGGATGCCTGGAGTATTTTTGAGTTAACTAAGAAAAATAAAAAATGTATAAATATTGATAATATAGAAAATCCTTTAATCAATGAATTACTTGAAAAGTTTAAAAAAGAATCTATCAATATAAAACTCATGGATTTAACTGCAGATATAGATATTCCAACAATTGCAGCTATAGCAGATGACACAATACTTAAAGACCCTGCACTTTTAACACTTGGAATTGGTACTCATTTAAACCCAGAAATTGCAGTTTTGAGAGCTTTAACTGAAGTAGCACAAAGTAGAGCTACACAAATCCATGGAACAAGAGAAGATACTTCAAGAGCAGTTTTAATGCGCAAAGCTGGTTATGAACGTATGAAAAAAATCAATAAACATTATTTTGAAGAAGAAAACAATGTTATAATTGATTTAAGTGATATTGAAGATAAAAGTACTGATTCATTGAAAAAAGACATTGAAATAACAACTAATGAATTGAAAAGGAATAATATTGATAAAATATTATTTAAAAATCTTACAAGAAAAGAAATTGGAATAAATGTAGTTAGGGTAATTATTCCAGGAACTGAAAACTTCTCAATTGATCCAGATAGAGTTGGAAAACGTTGGATGAAATTTAAATAGATAAAAGAATTATAATATTAGAAATAAAAATTTATAATCATTAGAGATTATAATCATTAGAATTTGTAATAAATATGATTTATAATAAATAGAACTTATAATAAATAGAATTTATAATATTTAGGAATTATAACAATTAGAAAAATTATAATAATAAACTAATTAAATCTAAAAAAAGATAAAATGGATGAAAAGAAGATAATAATATTTACTGGGCCTTCATTATCGATTGAAGAAGCATCGAAAATATTAAAAGCAGATTACCGGGAACCAATTCAAAGAGGAGACATTCTAAAAGCAATACAAGATTCTCCAGATATCATTGGTATAATAGATGGTGTTTTTCATCAAAGTCCTGCTGTTGGACATAAAGAGATTATAGAAGCTATAAACAAAGGAATAACAGTAGTTGGCGGAGGAAGTATGGGTGCTCTTAGAGCATCTGAATTAGATAGTCTTGGAATGAAGGGCATCGGATATGTTTATAATGAATACTCATCAGGAAACATTGAATCTGATGATGATGTAGCTATTGTTTTTGACAGTACCACTGGAGAACCATTTTCTGAAGCATTGGTAAATGTTGATTATAAATTTAAAGAAGCAGTAAAATCAGGCATTATCAATAATGATGAAAGAAAAGAATTAATAAGTGTAGCTAAATCCATTTATTATCCTAAAAGAACATATTACAATATTTTTAAAAACTCAAGTATTGATGAAGAGAAAAAAGAAGAATTAATAGATTTTATTGTGGAACTTGTTGATGTTAAAAAGCAAGACGCAATAGCTGTTTTAGAATACATAAAAAAATTAACATGAATAAACAGATTGTGGGTTTTAAGATTATGAACTTAACTAAAAAAATCGAAAAAGTAGAAGAAATTCTAAAAGGAAAAGATATTGTTATTGCTTTTTCAGGAGGTGCAGATAGTACATTAATTGCTTATTTAGCTAAAAAAGTAGCTAATAATATACTTGCGGTTACACTTAACAATGAAATAATGCCTTCTAATTTTTTAAATAATGCAAAGAAAATTGCTAATTCAATAGGGATAGAACATGAGATAATCAATGAAAATTTCCTTGAAGTAGATAAATTCAAAGAAAATAATCCCAATCGTTGTTATTTATGTAGAAGCATAATGTATTCAAATATAAAAAAGTTAGCAGAGGAAAAAGGTTTTGAAACAATAGTTGATGGTACAAATATAAGCGATTTACTTGAAGATAGACCTGGAATAATGATAAATTATGAAAATGATATTTTAAGCCCTTTAGTTAATGCAGGTATTGAAAAAGAAGATGTTTTAGAATATTTAAAAGAAAATAATATTGAATATTCAAAATCCACAACATGTTTAGCAACTAGGATAAAAACTGGTCAGGAAATAACTGCTAAAAAGATTAATAGAATTAAATATGCTGAAGATTTTATTAAAAGTCTTACTCGCAGTGAAACAGTTCGAGTAAGAGACATAGAAAATACTGCACAGATAGAATTAGAAAATATTGATCTTCTTCTTAATAGAAATACTCTTAAATTAGTTGAAAGTGAATTAAAAGCAGTTAATTTTGAAAAAATTACTTTAGATATTGGAACAAAAGTTCATGAAAAAAAAGATATAGTTATTTACAAGCCTTGTAAAGACGAAGCAAATAAAATAATGTTCGAAAATGAACTACCATATAATATTGATATTAGAAAAACTTGTCCAAATCTTGAAAAATTAGGTAAATTAAAATGTTCAGAAAAAATGGGAGTAGCTATGTTGGATATTAATGGGCGTAATGTTACTCTTTTTGAAAATGGAAAAATAGTAGCTCGTAAAGTAAAAGATAAAGAAGATGCTCAAAATATCCTAATTGAAGTTCTGCCTATGATTCGTAGAATAATATAAGTAAAATAATATAAGTAAAACTAATCACTCAAAAATTAGCTCTTTTTCAAATGTTTCATTTACTTTTCTTCTAAAACTAGTCATCTTAGATATAGTACCTCTATTATCAATGCCTTCAAGAGTAATCTCATTTGCAGATAATTCTAAAGATTCATCATCAGCTTTCACATCTAATAGAGTTATGTTATAAACAGAAGCCTCTTCTAAATCATCATTAGATTCGATATTGTACTTTATTGACAATATTTTATGAGGAAATACTTGATTTAGAGATCTTTTTATTACAGTCTCTAATAATTCCATGAACTTTTCTATGAAAGGTAAGTTATTTTTCCAATAGTAACCTAAAACTAACTTCAGCTGTATATCATGCTCAGCTATCTCATCCTTATACTTAGTTATTACTATTATATTGTTCTTTTTAGTTTTAATTATTAATGAAGGTTTATCTTCCATGTCAATACTATGTAATTAATACTAAATAATATTTTCGGATTTTTATATAATCGCTGCCTAATAGAGTTATTTTATTAATTTATATTATTAATTTATGATATTAATTTATAATATTAATTAAAGTAATATATATTACTAATTAAAGTAATATTAATAATTCAAGTATTTTTTAATTTTTTTAAAATGAAATTGAAAAGTATATATAATATTAAATACAATAATATAATTGCTGATATCAAAACAAATACTACTGAAACAAGATATCAATGTCCTCAATTAGCTATAAAAACCCACATTATTTTATAGTATATTCCTAAAATCTGAGTAAAAACCTTCAAAATATAAAACAAGGAATATATTGAGGACATTAACTTCTTTTATAGAATCAAATCTATTATTTTAATACTATTATTTTTAATAAATATTATTCATATAAAATATTTTTATATTAATTGATTAAAATTTTTAAATATTATAAAGTTTAGGCATACCTAAATATTTATATAGTATAAAAACAATATTAATAATGGTGATACTTAAACACGTGAATAATCATATCACTAAATATGTCCTCAATTAACAAAATATTGTATTATTCCAAAAAATCAAAATAGCTTCTTTTAAACTGAAAATTGTTAATTGGGGACAAACTCTCTCTCTCTTAAATCTTAATCTTTCAAACAAAGAGTTTAAAATATTTAAAAAAAATTTAGATGGAATATTAATAAAAAAATTAAAAATAAAAAATAGAATAAAGTTTAAAATACTTAAAAAATTAAATATTTAGTCAGTTAAAGCTTTAAGAAGATCATTAGCCCTTATTAATCCAACTAAATTTCCTTCAATGCCAATAACTGGAATTTGTTCAATATGTTCAATCCTCATTTTTTTAGCACAGTCAGAAACTTTAGTTTTAGTATTAACCGTGGTAACTCTAACAGTTGAAACATCTTTAACAACCTTATCAGAGAATTTAAGATGATTTTTTTCAACATAAAGAACACTAGTACTATCCCAAGACCATTTGTCTCCTTCTGTACCAACACTAGAGTTATGAACACTTGTTTCAGATACAACTTCACTTTCATTGATAAAATCTGTTTCTGTAAGAATCCCACTCATTTTAGCATCATTATTTAAAGCAATAACACATTTAAGATTAAAAAATCTCATAACTTCAAATGCTACATTCAGAGGAGACTGATCCCAAGTAGTTGGAACATTTTTGATCATATAATCTTCAATAGGAACATTTATGTCCATTTCTGAGATAGCTAAAGATACTATATCAGATGAAGTTACAATTCCAATTAAATTCCCATTTTTAACAACAGGAACTCTCCTTATATTATTTTTTATCATTTTAGAAGCAGTTTCAGCAACATCATCATCCAATTCAGCAGTAATAATATCTCTAGACATTATAAGAGCTATTTGTTCCTCATCAGGATTTCCAATAAGATCAGACCTAGTCAATATTCCTACTAATTGATTAGTTCCTTCTTTAGTAACAGGTAAACCCGAAATTTTCTTTTTTCTCATAAGTTCCAAAGCTTTTTCACGATTTCCCGGGACAGAAACATGAATAGGATCTTTAGAAACTATATCCTTAATCAACATTCAAAACACCAATTAAAAAACACCAAATTAAATCAAAAATTGTATTAATCTAAATATTTATAAAATTTATAATATTTATCTATAAGATTTATTTATAAGATTCATTTATGATAGTTATCTATAATATTTATCTATAAAATTTATTTATAAGATTTATTTATGATAGTTATCTATAATATTTATCCATAAGGTTTTTTAAAAACTTAATAGAAAATTTTAAAAATTTATTAAACTTATTCAAATAATATATTAAAATTACTCAAACACAATTAATAATATAGTAGTATAATAATATAAATAATATCTTATTATATTTAAATAGGTTAACACATTGCAATACTACTAATAAACAACAAGAACTGAGCATTCTGCAGCTTTAACAACTTTTTCAGCTACACTACCCATAATAAACCTATCAAAGCCAGTTTTTCCAGAACTACCCATTACAACTAAGTCTATATCTTCTTTTTCAATAGTTTCTAAAATAACTTCAGCAGGAGAACCTTCATCTACTTTTAAAGTTATTTTAACATCGCTAGCACACTCTTCTTTCATTTTTTCTACTTTTTGAAGATTTTTCTCAGTTTCTTTCTTAAGTAACTGGTTTATTTGGAATATTGTATCATCAGAAGGAAGACCAATAGAAAAGCTTGTTTCAACGACACTTAAAGCAATAATTTCTGCCCCACTTGCTTCTGCAAGAAATAGAGCATGTTTTTCTGCTTTTTCTGCAAATTTTGAACCATCAGTAGGCAATAATATTTTTTTATACATTTTATCCCTCGTTAATGCTTGTTAAACACAATTAAATATTAAACTTAATCATTAAATATTTTAACATGGTTTTTCTTTATTAATATCAATATCACTAAAATGACAGTTTATAAAAAATTATATTAATATTTCATAATATTAATTATATTAATATAATATTTGTCATAAAATTAAATAACTCAATAGATATAAATAAATTTATTAATCATAATATATTAATTTATCTTTATTCATTAAACATATTATATCTTTTGTTTCTGACCTATTAATTAAACTTAAATATGGATTTTTTGATATTTTTTTTGATATAAATAGTTCTACATTATTTTTCTCATCAATTATAGATTTGTTAATTTTTTTATAAATACTAAAATCATTAAAATTTTTGTTTAAATCATTATCTGAATTATTATTAGAACCATATTTTGAATTATTTAAATATACATTTGTTGTTGCCATTTTTAATATTTCTTTTGGAGATATGTAATTCTTGTAAAAAGCCCTCATTATCTTTAATGTATATTCCAATTCTCTAAAAATATTAGGTGAATTTATCATTATATTATCGGTTCCAATAAGAGGTTTAATTTCATTCTTTAAAATCTCAAAAAGTGGAGGAATACCAAGTGAAAAAGCTCCATTGGAACGAGGACAAAGTACAATATTTCTTTTATTCCTTCTAATTAAATCTAAATCATTCTTTAAAGGAGATGTAATATGAATTAATTGGTTAAATCCAGAATCAATAGCCATTTGAATTTCAGTTTTACCATTTTTTGATAAAGAATCAGTTTGAAGATATTCATACTCTCCTGCATGAATAGATGATATTTTACCTTGTTTTTCACATTCTGTGACAATCAAAGTAGCTACATCTTCTGTTATCTCACCAAAACCACTTGGAGCTATACCATCACAAATTTTTAAAAGTTTACGAATAGCTATCTTTACCTTAGATAAATCAGGACCATCACCATAAAAACTATCATCACGACCCAAAACTATTGGATTAATTGGAATATCCTCAGCTGCCTTTTTAAGTAGCTTAACACCATTAATTCCACCTTCCCTATAATCAATGAAATGAGTTGTTCCAGTTTGAAGCATTTCCAACATTGAATCTTTCATGGCATTAACAATATCCCCATTAGAAGAGGATTCAAGAGCTATATGTTTTAATCCATTAGGAGGCTTTACAATTTCCTCAATAGATTTTCCATCCCCAATATCCTTTATAATAGAATCTCCAATATGAGTATGTGCATTCAAAAAGCTAGGACAAACTATTGAATTTGTAGCATCAATAATTTCTCCCTCATAAACATCTTTAGATATTTCAATTATCTTTCCATCATCAATTAAGACATTGGTATTTTTAGCTACTAAATCAGCACCACATAAAACAGTTCCATTAGCTATGGTTATCATTAAAAATAGTATGTTTAAACTAATATTTATTATTTTATTAATAAAATAATAAAAAAATATTAAAAATATTAAAAATATTAAAATAATTAAAATAATTAAAATTATTAAAAATAAAAATATAAAAAGATTAATAAAAAAATCAAAAAATAGAGTATTTTTAATTAATAAGAAAACAGCCCTATTTAATAGTTACTTTTTGAGTATAACTAGACTCATGATTCTTACTATCACCAAAATACTTAGCTATAAAACTAACTAAACCTTTAAAACTGATTTTCTTAGAAAGTGTGGCTAAACCATTATAATTAGTCTTAGCTTGACCAAGATACTTACCATTAGCATAAAACTTAATATACTTTTTAACCATAGCTTTATTAGCAGTATTTTTAAGGGTAGCTTTAAAAGTAGCTATTTTACCATATTTAGCAGTGAATTTAGATAACTTAGTATAAGTCTTACTTTTAGGAATAACTTTTAAAGTAGGAGAATTTTTAGCTAAATAATAGCTATCTCCCGTGAAATTAGCTATAATTTTATGAGTTTTCCCTGTTTTAAAAGTATATTTGAAGCTAGCTAACCCAGAACTAGAACTTTTAGCTTTAGTAATATATTTACCATTAATATATAACTTAACTACTTTTCCAGCTAAAACTTTACCATTTTGACCTTTAATAGTAGCTTTAATTATATTAGACTTCTTATAAAGAGCTTTGAAATTAGAAATAACTATAGTAGTTTTAGCTTTAACAACATTCAAAGTAATATTTTTACTAACACCATTATATAAGCTATCTCCTGTGAAATCAGCTATAATATTTTTAGAACCAATAAATTTATTAGCTAAATAACTATAAGAAGCTTCACCTTTACTATTAGTCTTAAGATTAAGTATTAAACTCCCTATATTTAATTTAACTGTTTTTCCACCTAATAAATTACCAGCCTGATCACTTAAAATAGCTTTAAAAATAACATTTTGACCATAATAAGCACTAGATATAACACTAATCACAATATTAGTAGTGGCTTTATTAGCATTATAAAGGATAGTAGAATTTTCTTTATCAAGAATAGCGTTAATAGAATTATTAAGAGAAGTTAAAGGAATATTATAGCTAGCACTTAAACGACCATCAATATTTTTCCAAAAGATATCATTATTAATATCAACATCAAAGAAAGGGAAATTATTAGCTGCACCAGCATTATCATCAGTACCATTTAAAACAAAACTATAGGTAAATTTAAGCTTATCACCAACACTAAGACTATTATTAGATATAATACTACTAATTTTCATAGTATAATAATTATTTAATTTAGCAGGACTAGCAAGATTAGCTACATTGAATACATTATTAGTTCCCCACCAATTATAATCACAATATAGCTTACCATATATCTGATGACTGCCAGTACTACTATTAGTATTTATAAATCTAGAATATGTAACATTACCAAAACTAACAGGGTTATCTACATGAATAACACTACCATAAATAGTATTACAAATAACCCTAGTATTTATAAAGCTAGAACCACTTACATTAAAGTTATTAACATTTTTAACATAAATAACACCACCCTTAATCTCAGTACCACTGATTGAAGTAGCATTAATAGTATTATTAATAAAACTAGAATTTAAAATCTTAAAATTAACAAAATTAGAAGCATAAATAACACCACCATGAACAACAGTGCCATTAACAGTGTTATTTATAAAATTAGAACTTAAAATATTTAAATTACCACCATAAATATAAATAACACCACCATAAATATAACTTCCACTATTAGAATTAGTATTAGTGTTTATAAAACTACATTTATTTATAGTTAGGTTACTATTATTAGTATAAGAATTAATAACGCTACCATGATCATTAGAATTCGCATTAACAAAATTTATTCCATAAAAATTAACATTAGCATTATTTTGAATTTTAAACAACCAATTAGTTTTTCCTCCATCTATTACAACATCACCATACTTATTATCATTATAATAATATTTTGCACTATAGATGTCTACACTACGATTGATAACTATCTGATTGTTTTTAGTTCCAGTATAAATTCCACCTTTAATGATAATCTTATTGTTCCCATTTTCAGCATTGGTTTTCTCAACTGCTTTTTTAACACTCTCTAAAGGTCTAGCTATAGTTCCTTCATTACCATCATTTCCACCTGTTTCATTTACATAAAAATCAGCTGCACTAACACTAGCTAAACTAAAAATGAAAATAAAAGAAATAAGTAAAGATGATATTAAAAAAATTTTTTTATCATACCTCATAAAATTCATAAAAACCCCTCATATTTTTGACTGATCTAAGTCAAATTATGAACCTCATTATATTATATATTTAGAAAACGTTATATAATTTTCCATAAGTGCAAACTAATCACATCTACCAATGACATATCTATTTTTTCATTTAAAGCTTTTTTATTCTTTTATTTCCTATTTATCCTAAATGGCGTTGATACTCTGGTTTTTTTAGTATTTTGTGATTTTTTGTAAATTTTTTATTTCTATAATAAAAATTGTATATCTATTAATCAAGAAAATAATGATAAAAATATATTTTTGATTTTAAAAATAGTTTTAAAGCTATTAAAAATGATTATTCATCTGGAAATCTATTCAAAATAATGAAAAATAATATAAAAATAATATAAAAAAATAATCAATTTAAAAGGAGTAATCAATTTTTTAAAAAAAAAAAAAAAAAAATAATAAAATAAAAATAGAAATATTGTAAAAATATTATAAACTATTTTAATTTTCTCCAATATATTCATTTAAAGATTTAACTCTAAGTTCACTATTTTTAATAGCTTCAATAGCATTCAAAGCAGCTCTGGCTCCAGCTAAGGTAGTAACATAAGGAATTCCAAGTTCAATAGCTAAACGTCTAATTTTATACCCATCTGCTGCAGATAATTTTCCAGAAGGAGTATTAATAATCAAATCAACCTCTTTAGACAATATTTTATCGCTGACATTAGGAGAATCCTGGCTTATTTTACTAATCTCTTCAATTTCAACACCATCAACTGCTCTTGCAGTTCCAGGAGTAGCTATTAAATTAAATCCTAATTTAGATGCCTTTTCAGCTATATCTTGTATCTTAGATTTATCTTCTTCTCTTACACTAATAAATATAGTTCCTTCTTTTGGAAGGTCCATATTAGCTGAAAGCTGTGATTTATAAAAAGCAAGCCCAAAATTTTCATCTATACCCATACTTTCTCCTGTAGATTTCATTTCAGGTCCAAGTACTGCATCAGCTTCAGGAAGTTTTAAAAATGGGAAAACAGATTCTTTTACAGCCACATGATTAATCTTAATTTCATCAGTTAATCCAAAGTCTTTTAATTTTTTACCAATGACTAACTTTGATGCTATTTTAGCTAAAGGTTTACCAATAGCTTTACTTACAAATGGAATAGTCCTACTTGCTCTTGGATTTGCTTCAATAATGTAGACCTTACCTTTATTTTTACAAGATTCATCCTTTTCATCAAGTTTTACTGCATATTGTATATTCATTAATCCAATAACATCAAGTTCAATAGCTAATTTACGAGAATAGTCACGAATAACATCTAAAACATCTTCTGGAATAGTTTGAGGAGGTATTACGCAAGCAGAATCACCAGAATGAACTCCTGCTTCTTCGATGTGTTCCATTATTCCTCCAATAAATACATCATCACCATCTGAGAGAATATCAACATCAACTTCGATTGCACCTTCTAAGAATTTATCCACAAGGATCGGATGTTCTGGAGATACTTTTACAGCTTCTTCCATATATTCTTTGAGTTCATAATCATCATAAACAATTTCCATAGCTCTTCCACCAATAACATAAGATGGACGAACAAGAACTGGGAAACCTATGTCTTTAGCAGCATCTCTTGCATCATCAAAGGACATAGCTAATCCATAAGGAGCTTGAGGAATATTAAGTTTGTTTAAAACTTCAGTAAACCTTTCCCTATCTTCAACCCTATCAATACTCTCATAAGGAGTTCCAAGAATCTTTACACCAGCATTAGCTAAAGGAACAGCTAAGTTGATAGAAGTTTGTCCACCAAATTGAACCAAAACGCCTTCTGGTTTTTCTTTTTCAATAATAGCCATTACATCTTCAAATGTTAATGGCTCAAAGAAAAGCTTATCAGAAATATCATAATCAGTACTTACAGTTTCAGGATTATTATTAATAATTATAGTTTCAATACCTTCTTCTTTAAGAGCTAAACTAGAATGAACACAACAATAATCAAACTCGATACCTTGACCTATTCTAATTGGACCTGCACCAAGTATTATTATCTTACGATTATCTGAAACTTGAAGTTCATCTCCACCATCATAATCCACACCATCATAACTACTATAATAATAAGGAGTTTTAGCTTCAAATTCAGCTGCACAAGTATCAACCATCTTATAACAAGGTTTAATATTATGAACATTGGTTATTTTTTCAAATTCCTCATCACTAATCTTTGCTATTTCAGCCAATGTTGAATTTGAAAAACCCATTTTTTTAGCTTCTAAAAACAGTTCTTTATCCTTTAAAGATTCTTTATTAATTTTTTCTTCAAAGTCAACAATATTTTTAATTTTATTTAAGAAAAATGTATCAATATTAGTAAGACTATGGATTTTACTTACAGGCATACCCATTTTAAGTGCTGCATAAACTTGGAATAAACGTTCATCAGTAGGATTTTTCAAGTCATCCTTACTGAAATCAATTTCTTCAAACCCAAAAAAACCAGTATCAAGAGAACGAATAGCTTTATGAAGTGCTTCTTCAATAGTCCTTCCTATAGACATTACTTCACCAGTAGACTTCATTTGAACTCCAATTTTCCTATTAATTCCTTTAAATTTATCAAAAGGCCATCTAGGAACTTTAGATACAACATAATCAATAGTTGGTTCAAAAGATGCAGGTGTTTCTTTTGTAATATCATTTTGAATTTCATCAAGAGTCATTCCAATAGCTATTTTAGAGGATATCTTAGCAATAGGATAGCCAGTAGCTTTAGATGCCAATGCACTACTTCTACTTACCCTTGGATTAACTTCAATAACTTTATATTCGCTTGTTTCAGGATTAACAGCAAATTGAATATTACATCCACCTTCAATACCTAATGCCCTTATTATTTTTATAGATGCATCACGTAAACTTTGAGCTTCAATATCATTTAAATTTTGAGCAGGAGCTACAACAACACTTTCACCAGTATGAATTCCCATTGGATCAATATTTTCCATACTACATATGATAATACAAGTATCGTTTTTATCTCTCATAACTTCATATTCAAATTCTTTCCAACCAAGAACAGATTCATCAATAAGAACTTGACCAATGAAACTCATATCTAAACCATGAGAAGCAATATCAATAAGTTCTTCCTTATTATTAGCTACACCACCACCAGTGCCCCCTAAAGTGAAAGCAGGCCTTACGATTACAGGATATCCTATATTTTTAACTGCCTCAATAGCTTCATCAATAGATTCAACAGCCCGACATTTAGGAATTGGTTCATTAAGTTTATTCATGAAATTTCCAAATAAATCTCTATCCTCAACATCTTTAATTGTTTTAACTGATGAACCTATTACTTTTACTCCACCTAATGCTCCAATTTCATCCAATCCAGTAGCTATATTTAATCCAGTTTGTCCACCCATAGTAGGCAAAATAGCATCAACTTGCTCTTTTTCAATAATCTTAGCTACAATTTCAGGAGTTAAAGGTTCAACATAAACTTTATCTGCCATATCCATATCAGTTTGAATTGTAGCAGGATTACTATTAATTAGTACAGTTTCAATCCCTTCTTCTTTTATTGATTTACAAGCTTGTGAACCCGAATAATCAAATTCCGCTGCTTGACCTATCTGAATTGGCCCTGAACCTATTATAAGTACTTTTTTAATATCTTTATCAATTGGCATCTATAATCCTCATTCATTACTAATAATCATCCATCATCTTTTTAAATTTATCAAATACAAAGTTAGTATCATTTGGACCAGGTCCAGCTTCAGGATGGTACTGAACACAATTTAATGGTAACTCTTCATGTGAAAAGCCCTCAGGAGTATTATCATTAAGATTAATTTGAGTCAATTTCAAAGGAGTATCTTTTAATGATTCCTTATCAATACTAAATCCATGATTTTGAGAAGTTATAAAAACTTTACCTGATGTTAAATCCTTAACTGGTTGATTAGACCCTCTATGACCAAACTTCATCTTATAAATTTTAGCTCCAAAAGATTTAGCTATAACCTGTTGACCCATACAAATACCAAAAATAGGAAGACGGTTGGACAACTTCTGTACATTTTCTATTGTTTCAGTAAGCCTTTCTGGGTTTCCAGGACCACAAGAAATCATTAACCCATCTATATCATAATCCAATATTGTTTTATAATCTGAATTATATGGGAAAAGAACCACACCAATATCTTTTTTTAGAAATCCCTCAATAATATTTTTCTTAACACCACAATCAATTAAAGCTGCCTTTTGTTTGAAATTATCACCAAATGTAACTATCTCTTTAGTTGAAACTTGTGGAACTAAATCCATATCTACAATACTTAATTGATTCTTTGCCTGAGCAATAAGCTCACTATCATCAATTTCTTCAGTAGATATTGCACATTTCATAGCTCCTTTTTCACGGATTTTTATGGTTAAATCTCTTGTATCAATTCCACTAATACCTGGAATTTTATATTCTTTTAAGAACTCATCTAATGTTTTTTGTGAAGAGTATATAGAAGGTTCTTTGCAGACTTCTCTTACAATGTATCCTTCTACTTGGATTTTTCCAGATTGATACCAATCATCACTAACACCATAATTTCCTTGAAGAGGATATGTTGACATCATTATTTGGCCTTTAAAAGAAGGATCAGTTAATCCTTCAACATAACCAGTCATACCAGTCGTGAAAACAATTTCACCAGTTGCAGTTGTTTCATGACCAAATCCTTCACCTTTAATTATCGTTCCATCCTCTAAAGCTATTTTTGCAGTAGATTTATCCTTTGTTTTTTCTCCCTTTTCCATTAAATCACCATATCAAAATATAAATGTATTAACTATAAATTGACTATAAAATATTGAATATAAAAACATTGCTTATCTAATATAGCCTATTTGTGTAATATTAACTATATGTAATATAATTAGTTTATGTAATATTAACTATTCTTGTAATATTAAAAATACATATTAAATATAATATTAGAATATTAAAAAATTCCATTAATATTTAAATTTATAAAATTATTTAAACTTTTTAAAGCTCCTTTATTAAATAAGATAAGAAGATATTTAAAACTTATGATAAAAAAATTATACATAAATCAACAATATAAATTATGATATTAATATTAATTAAATTTAATTATAAAAAATAATTATAAAAATAAGTATAAAATAATTATAAAAAATAAAAAATAGGTTAAAGTTAATTATAAATAAAAAATATGAATTAATTATAAAAATAATTATAAGAATTATAAAAAATTATAAAAAAGTATAAAAAAAGTATAAAAATAAAATTTTAGATAATGAATTAAGTACTATAAAAAATTTAATTAATAACCATCAAAAAAATTAAATGACATTTTATAAGCATCAGCTCCATCTTCATAGTAATTTGATACTTTTTTATTTATTTTAAACCCAATAGACTGATAAAAATCTAAAGCTTCTTTATTTTCAGCATTTACCTCTAAAGTTATTATAAATATATCAAACTTTAAAAATGTAGCAATAGCAGTATTAATTAATCTTGAACCTACTTTTTGTCTTTTGTAATCGGGATCTACAGCTAAGGAGATTATATGGCCTCTATTCTCTTCAACAATCCAAAATATAATATAACCAACTATATTTTCCTTAACTTGAGCAACTAAAAAGCCTGCTCCAAAATCAAAAAGTTTTCTAAGTATATCCATATTATAAGGATTAGGAATGGATATTTCCTGAATTTCATAAACTCTAAACAAATCCTTTGGACGAAATTCTCTGATTATCATAAAACTCAAAACAAATTAAATTAAAGTTCATAATAAAAATTATTCATAATATTAAGTTATTCATAATATTGTAAATTATTGTAATTTAATAAAATATGTTTATGTTATAATATTTAATTATTGTGAAATATAAAGGAAATAAAAAAATAAAAGCAAAACATAAAAAATAAGGATAAAAATAAAATATAAAGATAAAAACAAAATATGAAAAATAAAGTCAAAAAAAAATATGAAAATATAAAAATAGAATATGAACTCCGTAAAATTCTAAAATTATACAAAATTTTATATACACAAATGTATATAATTTGAAAGTATGAATCCTTGGATATTTCTTATTATAGCAGGAATCTCAGAGATTGGATGGGCAATATCTCTTAAATTCTCAGAAGGTTTTACAAATGTTTTAATGTCTATAACAACCGTTATCATTATGGTTTTAAGCTTATTTTTCCTTTCCCTAGCATTGAAATATATACCAATAGGAACTGCATATGCTGTATGGACAGCTATTGGTGCTGTTGGAGTAGCTGTTATAGGAATGGTTTTTTTAGGCGAAACTAAATCAATGATTAGAATATTCTGCATAATGTTAGTAATAGGTGGAATAGTTGGGTTAAAAATTTCAGGATAATAAAAAATTATTTTTTATGTTAATTTAAATAAAAATATTTTAAAAAAGAATTAAAAAGATTAATACAGTAAAAAGAAGGTTAATGAAAAAATAAAGAGTATTAACAGATTTTTTACATGAAAAAAATTCTATTGATACTTATAATAACTTTTAAGAGATGAATTAATAAAAAAAAGATTTTTAAAATAAAATTTAGAATTATTAAAAGGTTAGATAAGGTCTTATTTTATAGAATATGTCATAGTCATGCTGATTTAGCTGAAATAAAGTATAAATCTTTGAGATGTTAATATAGTTAATCCAATTCCTTTTAATGCTTCTTTATTTCTTAAAAAGAGCACAAATCAATGGTTTTTTTTAAAAATAAACCAAAACCTTTATATAGTATGCACAATTAATAAAAGAAGTGAAGTTAAGTTACATTGTTAATAAAACTATTAAAAAGATGAATTTTATAAGAGTTATTTATCAGATGAATTTTCATAGTTTTATATGTAATTTACTAGTTGTAGATTGAAAGGCGGATTCGATCAAACACCAAATATAAAAAGTAACATCTTTTGATGTTCTTTTTATGTTTATATTTATTATGATAATTTACTATTTTTATAATAATTTATTTTTATAACTAATTCATATTTTCAAATTATTGAATACTACTTTTAAAAAAATTTTTGGTAGAATAATTAAAACAAAACTAAAACAATTTATATTTTATTATTTACGAGCTAATAAACCAAGACTTGCGATTAACACTAAAATCACTGCCATTAAGAGTTACATCAGTTTATTTCCTAGTAAAGCCTGTTATGGATTGTCAATATTGGTGGGTTGTTATTTATTGGTTAATCCATAATTCACCAATAGCTAAAGTTATATTGTTTTCACTATCTAAAATATTCACAGGAATTAAGTCAGTAGAATATTCCCCAAAAAGATTATTATGATTATTATTACCATAAACCACTATTTTCACATGTAATTTTTTAAAATCGGCATTATCATTAGTACAATTTAAAACAAGTATAATTTTGAATGTTTAAATACCAAAATGGTTATTAAATCTTACTTCTTCAAAAATAATAATAATAATAATAATAATAATATAAAATAATTATTTACTGTATTAATTAAAATAAAAAAGTTCTATATTAGAATAAATTGCATAATAATTATATAAAAGATTAATAAACCTTAATATATAAATTAAAGATAAATTAAAGATATTAATAAAGAATATATCAAAAAAAGAAAGTGGAAGTCCATTTAATAATCGACTTTCTAAAAAAAGATATTATTCTATTTATTAAGATCAAAGAAAGAGTATGCAATAGATTTAATTACAGGAATGCTTATATCATCTGGATAGGATATAATTACTTTATTGTCTCCTGCATTGAATAAAGCATAATTTAATTCATCACCTTCGACATTTGAAAAAATTTCTAAATGGTTTTCATTTATCGTGAAACTTTCTGTATCTGCGCTTTCCTTTCTAAGAGAAGCAAGATTTTCATCCCACAAAGATGAATCTTCATCATTTTTAAAAACTTGTATTATGAATTTCTTATCTGCAACTTCATAAATATGTTCTATATTTCCATTTTCAGTATCATTATCTTCATAAATTTCACCATTGCCGAGATTTTGTGGTAGTTTAAACTTTAACTCTGCAAGATCTTTATCTACCCAATCAGAAGTATCAGCCCCACTCATTATAGAGTTAAAGATGAAAGCTATTGATCCAATGGCTACTATTCCAATTATAACTATAATTCCTATAATTATATACAATTTTCTCATTTGATTACCTCATATATCATCCGATTATCTATTTTATGTTTAATACTATTTAATTCGCTATTGTATGGTTGATGGTTTCTTCAAGCCCCTTATTTTTATATTAAATACCATATAAAGTATCATAGAGTGTTTTTATCAATGTGTATCTTTATCTATTATTTTAAGGAAATACTATTGTCAATACATTCTATTGAATTCACATCAATAACTAAAAACATGAGCATTTATTTTTTAATTAGAATCTTCTCACCTTTCTTTTATTAATAATTCTTTTATTAAGAAAATATTAATGAATAAATTAATGAAAAACAAAACATAAATTTAATATAATTTTATCAAAGCAAACAATCTCTTTTTAAAGAAAATAAAAAAAGAAAGAGATTCATCATCCTATCAAAGACAAAATATAATAAATAAATGTCTCAAACAAAAACCTCATCATTATTATATAAATTTCATTCAGTACAATAACAATTATATTATTATATTGACATCATATATAAAAGTAAGCATTCACTACAAAAAACAAGCCTATAAAAAAGTTAAAAAATTGAAAATTTATGCAAAAAAAATACTTAAAAAGCTTAGCCAATAAATGAAATAATTGATTTAGAGGTTATTAAGAATTATAATGAATCCAAAAATATTTTTAATTCAGATAAATTATTCACAATATTTTTAGAATCTAAATTATTAATCTTAGGTCTGTTTACTAATATAACATCAATTCCTAGTTCATGTGCAGCTTCTATTTTTGAAGGAGCACCACCAATTTCACCACTTTCTTTAGTAATAATAACATCAACATCTAATTCTTTCATTAATGATTTATTAAACTCTTTTGAAAACACTCCCTGCATTGCTATTATATTCTCACCATTAATTCCAAGAAAGTTACATTTTTCAATAGAAGATTTAACTGGAAGAACTCTTACAAAAAAGTTTTTTAAGTCTAGTTTACCATATTTTAAAACTGTTTCAATAGTATTTACACCTGCTAAATGAAGGATATTTTTAGATTTGAAATCATTAGAGAGTAATTTTCCTGTTTCTTCAAAAGAATCAACAAATATTATTGAATCCTTAAATTCTGAATAATCAACATCGGGCCTTTCAAAACGTATGTAAGGAATCTTAGCTATTTTAGAACACTCTATTGCAGTTGATGTAACATTAGATGCAAATGGGTGAGTTGCATCAATAAAAACATTAAAATTATTATGAATATTATTAGTATTATTAAAATTATTATTTATATTACTATTATTAATATCACTACTAGCATTATTTTTATTATTAATATCAGTATACTTATTATTATTAATGTTATTATTGATATTGATAGTATTAGTATTATTTTTATTATTAATAATATTACTATTATTAAAGTTATTATTAATAATATTACTATCTGTATTCTTGTTATTATTACTATTAAGATCAGTGATAATATTAAGTATTTCTTCTTTAGGTAAAGGCTTACCTATTACCTGATTCGAACCTGCATCTTTAGCTAATTTAGCACCATAATCAGTAGTAGTTGTAGTTAAAATATAAGGAGAATATTTAGAAGAATATTCATGTCTTAGAAATTTAATTATATTAATAGAATCTTTTGTTCCACCCATTAAAAAAATTCTTAGCCTATATGAATTATTATTCATTATATTCCCCATAAATTAAACATTCCTATTATATATATATTAATTTTTAGTCATAAATCTATTCAAAATTTTCTCAGAAACAAGAATGGTGGCAGCTACAATTACAATTAGTATCCATTCGATAATACCTATTGCAGTTGTTCTGAAAATTCCTTGTAAATAAGGTAAATAAATTACTAAGAGTTGTAATAAAAATGAAATTGAAATAGCTATCCAGAAAAAGTTATTTTTCTCATTTGAATTTGCCCTATTGTTGATTGCATTGAATAGTTGATACATTACAAATACTGTAAAAGCAACAGTAGTTGCTATTTTTATATTTCCATCAGTAGAACTCAATTCATAGAAATAAAGAGCTAAAGTACCAACGGCCATTACAACACCTGCAATAATTATCCTAGTGAGGGTGTTTTTGTTTAATATGTTTCCTTTTTCTGGTGCTCTATTCATTATATTCTCTTCAGCACCTTCTGTACCAAGTGATTGAGCAGGAGGTCCATCCATTATAATGTTTATCCAAAGAATCTGAATAGGGTTGAATGGGATTGGTAAGCTAAGTAAAGATGCAGAAACAATTGTTAAGATAGCTCCAACATTTGTTGAAACTTGGAACTTAACAAAACGTTTTATATTATCGAATATTTTCCTTCCTTCTTTAATAGCTTGAACAATAGTTGCAAAGTTATCATCTTGAATAATCATATCAGATGATTCTTTTGAAACATCAGTTCCACTTCCCATAGCTACTCCAATTGAAGCTTTTTTAAGTGCAGGAGCATCATTCACCCCATCACCAGTCATTGAAACAACATTCTTATGTTTTTGAAGAGCTTCAACAATTCTAACTTTTTGTTCTGGATATACTCTAGCATATACTTGAACATCTTGTACTACATCCATAAACTGATTTTCATCAAGTTTATCAAGTTCTGCACCAGTTAAAACTTTTCCATCAGTGAAAATCCCAATTTCTCGTGCGATTGATGATGCTGTAGATTGATGATCTCCTGTAATCATTACAACTTTTATTCCAGCTGTTTTACATGATGCGACTGCATCTTTAGCTTCTTGTCTTGGAGGATCCATCATTCCAGCTAAACCAACAAATATAAGGTCTTTTTCAACCTCATCAGGATCTTCAATTAAGTTGTTAATACTATCATTACCAAGATCAATATCTTTATCACTAACTTTATAATTATTATTTTTTTCAACTTTTTTATAAGCAAGTGCTAAAACTCTAAGGGCTGAACTTGTCATCCCCTTGATATTATTACTAATAGTTTCCTTAGTTTCATCATCAAGAATTTCAATAGTTCCATCATTATCTACATATTTACATAAGCTTAAAATGATTTCTGGAGCACCTTTACTAAAAACATACAAATTATTATCGGTGATTATATCTGAAACATTAGTATTATTAACATTATTATCTCTTCTTTCATGAATAGTAGTCATTCTTTTTCTAACACTATCCAATGGGATTTCTTTAATTCTTGGATAATTATTTTCAAGATCAGATTTTAAATATCCATTATCTTCACCATACAACATTATTGCTGCATCAGTTGGATCTCCAATTATTTTTCCATCCTTAATACTTGAATTATTACACAAAGCACAAATTTCAAGTGCTTTTTTCTCATTAGTAAACTTTGCATCCCTTACAGTCATCTTGTTTAAGGTAAGAGTTCCAGTTTTATCAGTACAAACAACAGTACAAGACCCAAGAGTCTCAACAGCTAAAAGCTTTCTAACAACAGCATTAGACTTAGCCATTTGTTGCATTCCTAATGCAAGAGTAAGTGTTAAAATGGCTGGAAGACCTTCAGGTACAGCAGCAACAGCTAAGGAAACAGCAGTCATGAATGTTGAAACAAGATCATGCCCTTGGAAAAATTGTAAAGCAAAAACAAGTACACAAACAACAACAGCTATAAGCCCTAGTGTTTTACTTAAATTAGCTATTTTCTCTTGTAATGGTGTTTTTGTATCTTCATCCTGAATCATTTCAGCTATTTTACCAATAGAAGTATTCATACCAATAGCTATTACAATACCCATACCTCTACCAGAGATAACATTAGAATCCATATAAGAAAATCTCTTTCTTACATTTTCATCATGAGACCCTTTATCAATATTTAAAATAGCATCTTCATTACCTTCAACACCACTACCTTTATAGCTGATATCACTATTACTGTCTTTAAGTACAGGTAAAGATTCTCCAGTAAGAGAAGATTCATCTATCTTTAAATCAGATGTTTCAATCATCATAAGGTCTGCAGGAATCTTATCTCCTTCTTCCACAACAACAATATCTCCAATAGTAAGTTCAGTTCCAGATATTTTCTCAAATTCCCCATCTCGCTTTACTACTGCTTCTGTAGATACTAAACTTTTTAATTTTTCCATAGCTTTTTCAGCACGATATTCTTGAATAAATCCAATAACCGCGTTTAATATTACAACTATTAGAATTACTATAGAATCAACAACTTCTCCTACAAAAAATGCTGCTATAGCTGCTACTATTAAAAGAGCAATTAATATATCTACAAACTGCATAAAAAATAGTTTAATAGGATGATCCTTTTCATCTTCCTCTAATTCATTCTTACCATATTTAGCTAAACGAATATTAGCTTCATCATGAGTTAAACCATTAGCACCAGTTTCATATTTTTTAAAAATCTTATCTAAACTAGTCATTAAATCCCTTATTCCTTATAATAAAATATAAATTAAATTGCTATATCCATATAATTTAATATATAATTAATAATTACTTTATCATAATTACTTTATTATATTATTAATTAGTATATTGTATAATTAAACTAATATATTATATAATTAAACCACTATATCTCCGATTAACAACAAATAAAGAATAATTATTTATTAAAATAAAATTAATTAAATAATTATGATTATTCATATTTATTAATAATTATGCTTATACATATTGATTTTTATAGTTTTTATATTTTTATAATTTAAAAGTTAAAAATAAGAAATAATAATAAAAATAACAATAAAAGTAATATTAAAAATAACAATGAAAATAATAATAAAATAATAATAAAAAATATTAAAAATATTAGAATATTAGAATATTAAAATTATTTAAGATTATTTAAGATTATTGAAAAATATTATAAAAAATAATAATAAAAGATAATAATAAAAATATTATTAAAAATAGTATTAAAGATACTATTAAAGATATTATTAAAAATATTACTAAAAGTATTTTAAATATATTACTAAAAGTATTGTAAAATATATTACTAAAAATATTTTTAGAATTATTAATAAGCATATTAAAGCTAATAATATAATAAAAAGTTAATGTTTTGTTTTTATATCTTGAATACTTTTACTTTCATAAAAAATAGCTTTTTTAAAGTTAACAAGCCTCATTTTTAAATTTAAATTTAAATCTTCATTGAATAAAGGTTTAACAATCAGATCAGCACCAATTTCAGATGAAATATTCTCAATATAAGGTTGAATTTCTTGTGGAGGGCGAATAGAATATATTAAATCAGCTCCACGGTAAATATCCATATTAGGATTTCTAATATCATCAAAAAGAATATTTTTATTTGAAGGATTAATATCAGTCGCTATAAAATTTATATTACTACAATTAGAACAATTGATAAGATAATTTGAAACTCCAAAGAATTTTCCAATAGCTATTTCAATAATTTTACAGTTAGAATCCTCATATTTATCATTAATCTTATTACAATAACTAACTATATATTCTCCAAAATCATTCCACATATTATCTCCAAATATACTATAACTAACAATAGCATTATAATTAATACAATACACATTACAAATAATACTAAATACATTAAAAATAAATAATTAAAGATTGATTAAGAAAATGAGGGAACATTAAAATGCCCCACCACCTCCACCACCAGAGCCTCCACCAAAGCCTCCTCCTCCACCAGAATTGGAATCAGCGGAATTAGCTGTGGATATTCCAGAATCAAAGCTTGAAAACAATAAGTATGTACCACCATAACTATAAAAGATATAGCCATCACTAGAATCCAAAACTTCTCCAGGTATTAATTTCTCCATAGCTTTTTGAACAGATTTTGCAACACCTAATGCAGTTGCATAAACTAAATATTTATTCCATATGGCAATAGAACTTGGAGGGTGTTCTTTAATCAAACTAAAATCATTTAAATATTTTTTAAAATTATTCCACTTTTCTTCATTTTCCCTACCTTCAATAGTCCAACGCCCAAAAATATGATTAGGTAAAATTACAGTTATAATAGAAACTATAATCAAGAAAATTGAAGCATAAAATAAATTACTTAAAGATTCAACAAAGTTAAATGGTATAAAACCAGTTAATATTAAAAATAATAATAATCCTGATAAAGCAATTCCTATAAATCCTACTATACGAGCTAGATCATATCCTTTAGAAATAAAGAGTTTTTCAATACCACTATTTGCTTCATATTCAACATCACTAGACCAAGTTTTGAAATACTCTCTGAACTTTTTAGCATGAAACTCATCTTTCATATCATTTTCAAACTTATGTAAATCAAGCTTATTTTGATTATCTGCAAATACTTTTAAAACATCAAAAGCTCTTTTTTCGGAATTTTCAAGATTTGACTTATCTAAACTATCATCAAAAATTATAGAAGGACTGTTTGATTCATCTTCATTTTTTGATTTAGCAGAATAATTATCATCAAAATTTTCCATTTTAATATATTTTTTGTTTACTAAATTTAAAATCGTAGCTTTAAAAGCATTCATATCTACAGAACCAACATTACCCTTATATAATGCATTTACAAAAGCAGGAGATTCTTTAGTAGGAGGCTCATGTTCATAAATCCCTTGATATGTGATTTTAGGTTCTCTTCCATATTTGAAGTATATAAAAACAGGAATAATAGCTATTAGAATCATGAGTATAGCTAAAACATTATAAAATACTCCAAAAAAATTTATTCCATCTTCATATTCCTTTTGTATATTTTCAAAGCTAGCTACACCATTTCCTTCATTAATTTTAGCATAAGCTGGATCATTAAAATAATTTTTAGGTAAAACCATCCTTAATTCAAGAAGATCTCCAGAATTTATCGGATTAGAAGTAGATCTAACAGTATTTCCATCCCAATTATCATTTAAAACTAAGTCAGAAGGGTTCAACCAATATTTTACCCCCGTGTTATTGTTTAAATGAACATATGTATTGAGTTTACCTAAATTAAAGTCCCATCCACTTCCCCATAAAGTATAATGAAGAGTAGCTCCATCATTGTATAAATTGATAACATTTAAAAAATCATACTCATAAGTTACTTCAACGTTTTTATTAGTAATAGGAATTGTTTTTTCAGAATTTGAATATAAATAAACAGTTATATCTTCCTGATCACCATTTCTACTAGAATTAAATGTAGAATAAGCACCTTTCGTAGTTATTTTAAGATTTTCAATTGATTCTCCAGTTTTCAAGGGAATATACCTATTAACCCCACGATAAGTTCCAGAAAAAGAATAGTGTAATGTTTCAACTACATGAATACTACCATTTTCTTGAATATACAAATTAATATTCGCAAATGGAACAGAATAACTTCTATCTCCATCCTCTGCAAAGTTAACACTAGTGAAAATAGCTAAAGAAATAAAAGCTAATAAAAATATAAGAATTAGTGATTTTTTATCCATAGATAAAAACCTCTTTATCAAAAATACTAAAATTTAACAGATGGAGTTGCCTTATCAGATTCATTAGCTTCAAAGAAATCAGCTTCATTAAAATGGAATAAAGAAGCAATCAAATTTGATGGAAACATCTGACACTTATTATTATACATCAAAACAGTATCATTATAAAACTGACGAGAATATGCTATTTTATCTTCAGTTTCAGATAATTGCATCTGTAAATCTTGGAAATTTTGACTAGCTTTCAAATCAGGATAATTTTCAGCTACCGCAAAAAGAGATTTAATAGCTTCAGTCAATTGATTATTAGCATCTTCAGCTTTTTTAACAGAATCAGCATTCATTAAATTAGATCTTGCTTCAGTAATATCAGTGAATACAGTTTTTTCATGACTTGCATAACCTTTAACAGTTTCAACTAGATTTGGAACTAAATCTATCCTCCTTTTCAATTGAACATCAATTTGAGCCCATCCATTTTTAACCTTATTCCTTGCACCAACAAGACCATTATATAAACCCATTATAACTAAAAGAATTATAACTATAATTATTCCTATTATTAAGTATAACCACCACATATTCACACCTTATTTTTACACAATTAGATTTATGAAACATGATAATAAAAGATATTTTTTAGTAAAAATCATTAAATATCTAAATATTATCTTTCTAAATATTATTTTTCTAAACATTGTCTTGATTAATTTTTATTATTGATTTATATCTTTATTAAATTATTTTAACTAATGAATTTTATAATTCTTATAATTAAAATAATACAATTATATCCTAATATTTTTAATTAAAACTATTTAAGATTTACTAAAAAACTAATAAAATAAATATAACTAGATAATAATCTAAAGATAGAAATTTTTTAAGATAAGAAAAAAATTAAAATAAATTTAAAGTAAATTTAAAATAAGTTTAAAATAAGTTTAAAATGAAATTAAAATAAAATTAAAATAAAGTGAAAAATTAACTAAAAATATAAAGCTAAAGAATAAAAAATATTACTAATCTAAAAAATAAAATTAAAAATAATAAAAAAATAAGAATAAGAAGAATAATAAAAAAATACGCCGAGACTGGGATTTGAACCCAGGCGGAGAAAATCTCCACAGGATCTCAAGTCCTGCGCCTTACCTGGCTAGGCTATCTCGGCAAATACAAAAAATAATCCATAATAAATAAAGTTACAGAAAGATAAAGTTATCTAATTGTAAAATTAAAACAATGAATTTTAATAAAATTAAAATATAGCTATAAATATAGCTAAAATAAAATCTAATAAAAATTAAAAGTTTAAGATTAACTGTTTAGTTAAAATTAACTTTTAAGCTCTATTTCAATACTTACATTGTCTGGAACATTGACTTTCATAACTTGTCTCATTGCTCTTTCATCTGCTCCAATTCCAACTAATCTTTTGTGAATTCTCAATTCCCATTTTTCCCAAGTAGCTTTTCCTTCTCCATCAGGAGACTTTCTAGTTGGAACTACTAACTTTTTAGTTGGTAATGGAATTGGACCTGAAAGATCTACACCAGTTCGTTCAGCAATCTTCTTAAGTTGATCACAGACAAAGTTGAGTTTATTTGGGTCAGTTCCAGTAAGTTTAATTCTTGCTTGATGCATTTTCACCCTCCAAAAAAAATAAAAAGGTATTAATCCATAAAAATGAATAATTAATAGCTATTAAAATAATAGCTAAAATTATTATAATTATTTAGCAGGTTCAATACCGATACACATACCAGCAGCTACGGTTTGACCCATATCTCTAATAGCGAATCTACCCATATGAGGGATATCTTTAATGTTTTCAATAACCATAGGTTTTGTTGGTTTAACTTTTACAATAGCTGCATCACCAGTTTTAAGGAAGTCAGGGTTTTCTTCTGCTACTTGACCAGTCTTAGGATCTAATTTTTTAGACAATTCTAAGAAAGTACATGCAACTTGAGAAGTGTGACAGTGGAATACAGGAGTGTATCCTACAGTGATAACACCAGGGTGTTGTAAAACAACGATTTGAGCATCAAATTCTTTAGCTACAGTAGGTGCATCGTTAGTGTGTCCAGCAACATCTCCTCTTCTAATATCATTTTTACCTACACCTCTAACATTAAATCCAACATTGTCACCAGGTTCAGCTTGGTCAAACATTTCGTGATGCATTTCAATAGACTTAACTTCTCCAGAAGCTCCAGCAGGTTCAAATATTACATCTTCTCCTTTTTTCATTATACCAGTTTCTACTCTTCCAACAGGTACAGTTCCAACCCCAGTGATAGAGTAAACATCTTGAATAGGTACTCTTAACGGTAAGTTAGTTGGTTTTTCAGGTGCTTTGAAATCTTCAAAAGCAGGAATTAAAGCTTTGCCTTTGTACCAAGGAGTGTTAGAACTAGGTTCAGAAATATTATCTCCTTCAAATGCAGAAATAGGGATGAAAGGAACTTCAGATGGTTTGTATCCAATAGAAGCAATTAAAGTTGAAATTTCATCTTTAACTTTGTTGAATTTATCTTCAGCATAATTAACAAGATCCATTTTATTAACTGCTATAATCAATTGTCTGATACCTAATGTCATAGCTAAATAAACATGCTCTTTTGTTTGTGGTTGGACACCATCCACAGCATCTACTACTAATACTGCAGCATCTGCTTGGGAAGCACCAGTAATCATGTTTTTAACGAAATCTCTGTGTCCTGGACAGTCCACAATTGTATATTCGTATTTAGGAGTTTCGAATTTTGCATGAGCTAAATCGATTGTAACCCCTCTCTCTCTTTCTTCTCCAAGTTTATCCATAATAAACCTGAATTTATTTTCACCTTCATCTAATTGTTGTTCAGCGATTGCCCCGGATTTTAATAAAACGTGTCCTACGAGAGTGGATTTTCCGTGGTCAACGTGTCCAATAAATGCTAAATTTATATGTTCTTTTTCTTTTGCCATAATAAAAACCTCATTTCTAAATAATCAATTTATTATTAACATTTTTAAGTTTTTTAATATTTAATATAAACATTTCATTAGTAATTTTAGTAGTTAAATTAAGTTAATGCTTTAACTTAATTAAATTTGAACTTTCCTATATAAAAACTTACCCATTATATTGCCATATAATAGATCATAAATAAATATTTTAAATAAATATTTTATTAATATTTATAATAGTTTAAAATGTTTTATTTTATAATATAATTTATACTATAATACTCTATTTTATAATACTTTATTAATAAAAAAATAAAGAAATAAAAATTTGAAGATTATCTTATTAATTTATCTAAACATTACCCAATATAATGTTCAGGACCATAAGGTTCAGGAGATAATCCTTTTCTTTCTCTTATTTCTCTAATAATCTGCTTTTGCAATTCATTTGGTAATCTTTCAAAACCTGCATTCTCAGTAGACCATAAACATCTACCTTCAGTAGCAGACCTAATATCTCCTGCAAAACCAAACATTTCAGCAACAGGAACCTTAGATTCAATCGATGCCATATCACCCTCTTGTCCCATATCAACAATTTGACCCCTTCTATTTTGAATTTCACGGGTAGCATTGCCCATATAGTCTTGAGGAGTATTGATAAATACTTTTTGAATTGGTTCAAGTAATGTAGGTTGAGCCATCATAATTGCAGCGAAAATAGCTTTTCTTATAGATGGAAGAACTTGAGCAGGTCCTCTGTGAACTGCATCTTCGTGAAGTTTAGCATCTACAAGCTTAAATTTTAATCCCATAGCTATTTCATTGGATATTGGTCCTGCATCTAAAGCTGATTCAAATCCTTCAATTAAAAGCTCTCTAACTTCATCCAAATATTGGATACCACGAGTTGCATTAATGAATATACTTTTATTATAAACATCCCAAACTTTACGAGCTTCTTCTTTTTCTAAACCACTTTCAATGAAGGTTGTAGCCATCTCTTTACCTTTAACTCTACCTTCTTTAATAGTTCCTTCATCAATTGCATCATATAAAGACTGATCCAATGGTTCGACTGTGATATAAAACCTATTATGCTTGTTAGGAGACTTACCTTCAACTGGATTTTCGATTTTTCCAGCTACAGTTTCTCTGTAAACAACAATTGGCTCAGAAGTTTCAATTTCAACACCTTTTTCATTGATCCTATATGTGATAATTTCTAAGTGAAGTTCACCCATACCAGAGATTAAATGTTGACCAGTCTCCTCATTAATATCTACACGAACAGTAGGATCTTCTTTAGAAACTTGCCTTAAAACTTCAATCAATTTAGGAAGATCTTTAGTATTTTTAGCTTCAACAGCTACAGTAACAACAGGTTCAGATATATGTTCTATGCCTTCAAACTCTTTTATCTTTTTGCTAGAATCACAGATAGTTTCACCAGCAATAGCTCCCTTAGCACCAGTTATTGCAACAATATTACCTGCAGGAACCTTATCAGTGTTAACTCTTTCTGCACCAAAGAATACTCCAACCTGTTGAGCTCTTGCTTTAGCATGAGAACCTACTAAAAAGACTTCACTACCTTTTTCAATAGTTCCACCATAAACTCTTCCAGTTGCAATTTCACCAGCATGCTTATCAATACTAACATTTGTTACCATAACAGCCAAAGGACCTTCAGAATCAGTGTGAATCATCGCTTGACCTTCTTCAGTTTCAATATCCCCATCCCAAATAGTTGGAACCCTGTAAGCTTGTGAAACTAAAGGACTTGGTAAATGTTCAACAACCATACCAAGTAAAACTTCAGTGATTGGTACTTTCTGTGCTAACTCTTTTTGATTTTCATTATCACAGTAGTCAATAATATCTTTAAAGTTTATACCAGATTTTTGCATAATAGGAATATTTATTGCCCAGTTATGATAAGCAGAACCAAAAGCAACACTACCATCAGTAACATCAACTTTCCATTCATCTTTTTTATCTTCTGGAGCCATTCCTTTGATAAGTTTATTTGCTTCAGCAATTATTTTAAGGAATCTGTTTTGAAGCTCTTCAGGTTCAAGTTTTAGCTCATTTATTAATCTATCAACTTTGTTAATAAATAAAACTGGCCTAACATTTTCTTTTAGAGCTTGTCTAAAAACAGTTTCAGTTTGAGGCATGATACCTTCAACTGCACAAACAACAACAACTGCACCATCTACAGCTCTCATTGCACGTGTAACATCTCCACCAAAATCAACATGCCCTGGAGTATCAATTAAGTTGATTAAATAATCATTATCATCAAACTTATGAACCATAGAAACACTTGCAGCATCAATAGTAATACCTCTTGCTGACTCCTGTTCATCAAAATCAAGACTTCTTGCATCACCAGCTAGCTCTTCAGAAATCATACCAGCACCTGCAAGTAAGTTATCAGATAAGGTAGTCTTACCATGGTCAATGTGAGCCACAATCCCAATATTTCTAATAAATTTAGGTTGATACATTAATTCCTTAATCTTTTCAATCATTTTACTACGTCTACTCACAAAAATCACCTATAATTAACATGTATCTCATTAAATACATATTTAAATAATCAATATTCTAATTAATGTGCAGCTCTAGCTACTCTTTCTTTCTCTTCTTTTTTACCAATAGCAAAACTTCTGGTATCATGTTCAGAAGCAAGAATCAACTCGTCAGCTAAACATTCAGCTACTGATCTTTTATTTTTAAAAGCAGACTGTAAAGTTCCTCTAGTCAAAAAACCTAAAGAAAGATCTACTCTTCTTTGTGGTGCTATATCAACAGCTACTTGATAACCAATACCACCATATTTAATTCTTGTAGTTTCTTCACGAGGAGAAGTATTTTCTACAGCTTTAACAAGAACTTGAATAGGATTTTGTTTAGTTCTTTTGTTTATAATTTCAAAAGATTCCTTAACAATATTATAAGCCTTATTCTTCTTCCCAGAATTTCTTTCAGTTCTCATTATTTTATTCATTAATCTTTCAACGATTGAAACTTTAGACTTTGCAAACTGTCTTCTAACATGTCTACCTAATGTGTGAGGAACTAAAGTTTCATCTAAGCATATATAGTTAATTAAACCTAAATCTTCAATTTTAATTTCTTTTAGGTCCCATTTTTCAAAAACTTGACTCATCAAATTACCTCTTTATAAATTTGAGTTGTAGTTATAATTATCTTACTGGTTTTTCTATTTTACCAATAACCATCTGTTCTAAAGAAACATTGTTAACTTTACTTACTTTCCAACGAACACCTGGAATATCACCCATAGATCTTCCAGAAGGTCCACCAATTCCTTCAATCATAACTTCATCATGCTCATCAATAAATCCAATAGCACCATCACCTGGAGCAAATGCAGTTAATTGTTTACCATTTTTGATTAATTGAACACGAACACATTTTCTTATAGCAGAGTTAGGCTGTTTAGCCTCAATTCCTACTTTTTCAATAACAATTCCTCTAGCTTGAGGTGCTCCTTCAAGAGGGTCTGCTTTTACGTCTAAACGTAAAGCTTTCCTTTTGTAGTCCACATCTTTCCACTTGAAATTTTGTCTATTCTTTTTAAGCTTTTTTGCAGCAAAAAGTCCTGGCATAAATAATTCCTCTTTAAATTTTAATTTATTAATTTTAGTAATTTAAACTATCTAACAATTAAATTAGTATCATTAAATATTATTAAATCAGTATTACATATTAAATTAGTATTATACATTAAATTAACATTCTTAAAATAATATTACTATAATTTAACATTATTTAATTTAGTATCAATTAATTTAGTATTAATTAATTCATTATTAATTAAATTAGTATTAATTAATCTAATATTAATCAATTTAATAGAATTTATATTATAATATATTAAATTTAATCCTATATAATAGATATAAAATAGATAAATAACGATGACATTAGCTATGAGTAGCTTACAGTCTAAAAAACATTGAATTTAAAAATAAGATTTCAATCTTAAAGTATATCAAATATCAATGACATTTATCTATATAATAGGTTATACAGTTAATCCTAAACGGATTTTTTTAATTAATATGTAATTAAGTATGATCTATAGCAATTTGGCACACAATAGCTATAGTCTAAATTTTTTTAGTCTTTTAAGATATATTAAGATGGAAAAAATTTAACTTATTACTATATATTTTAACCATATCTATTATAAAAATATATTAATTATAACCTTTATAAATCTTGTGAATTATCTTAGAATTTATTGATAATTTTATAAATAATTAATTTTATCAATAATTAGTTTTATCAATAATTTGTCAATTTATTAAATATAACAATAAATATAATTCTTTACAAGAAGTATTCTTTACAAAAAGTAAATTTTTTATAAATACTATATTTTTATAAATACATATTTTTTATAAATAATATGTTTTTTATAAATTGTCTATTTCTTATAAATAGTTCTTTATAAATAACCTATTTTCTATTAGTCTTTTATAATTCTTTTATAAATAATCGTTATCTATTTTAAATATTAAAATAATTTTATAAAAATGATTATAATAAAAATAATATTGAAAGCATCATTTTAAAATGATGCTGCTAATATTGTGCTGTCTTTTAGCTAACAACTTAGCTCTTTCAATATTATGACCATTTTTACCAATGGCAATTCTCTTATTTGTAGAATCAGCAACTACTGTAGCTACTTTTTCCTTATTTTCTTTTTGAAGTACTTTAATAGATTTAAGTTCAGCAGGAGCCATTATATTCTTTATAAATTCAGTCATGTCTTCAGAATGTTCAATTATTTCAACACCCTTATCAACAGCCTTTTGAACTTTAGTAACAGTACTTCCACCTTTACCAATAGCTAAACCCATATCACCATTTTTAACAACAAAAGTAACTTTGCCATTATCTTCATCAATAATACAATCTTTAACCATTGCTCCAGTCATACTCTCAAATAGAGCTATGTATCTTATTTCATTTGCGTTAAATTTAATAGACACAAAAATCTACCCCTACTTAGATATTATTTCTAATATAGTAGAATCTCCTGGATCGTTTATGACTAATGTAGCCACAGTAAAAGGTTTACCGCAAACAGAACCTAATTCAACACTAGTTCCTTCGAAAGTGTGAACTGGGATTTCTGAAAGTTTTGAATAATATTCTACATCTTCTAAAATTTCATTAGGACTATTTTGAGCAACAACTACTAATTGTCCTTTACCTAATTTCAAAGATTGAATTGATTTTTCAGAGCCTAAAGTGACATCACCTGTGTCAACTGCTACTCTAATTCCTCTATCTACGTCCATCATCTGCCTCCTTCATTATTTCTTAGATTTATTTGGTTTCATGACGACACCGACTGAGCCAGTACCGAGGGGTATAGGTTGTCCTATGATAATGTTTTCGATAATTCCAGTTAATTTATCAACTTCTCCACGTATACTTGCACGGAGAAGATGTTTACCAGTTTCTTCGAATGCTGCACGAGCAAGAACACTAGATTTCTCACCACTAATACCATGACGACCAATAGAACGAACTGTTCCTTCAGAAGTCATCATATCAGCTACTAACATAATGTGTCTAACATCAACACTAAGACCCTGTTCTTCAAGAGTACGAAGAGCTTCATTAATAATAGAATTACGAGCAGCTTCAATACCTAAAACAGTTTCAATTTCATGAATATCATTTGTGGTGGTTCTAACTCCATCTACACCATCAATTTTTAAAATATCACCAAGATTTGAACCTTCGGTATGGATGATCCATTCATCCTCTCTTCTTATAATGACTTTTCCAATATTCTTAATACCACTTATCTGTAAGTCACGAACTTTATCTGCAAGAAGTCTAAGTTCTCTTATAGATTGTTTTGCAGGTTCAAAAACAATGACATTTTCTTTTATATTTGATTTTTTAAATGCTTTCTCAATGTTAGCTAAAATCTCTTCAATATCAAGTCTTTTATCTTCAATTTTTTCTTCATCAAGTATTGCTTCAACTTTCATTTCAGCATAATTAATATAAAAATCTCTCAAGATATCATTTAAAGTACTTTTACCAATACGGTTAGCTAACTTCTTAACAAACTCCTCATCATCCCTATAGTCTTCATCAAAATAAATAGCCATGGTTGGAGTTGAAATCTTTTTTCTTGCATCAACAATTTCAATAAGTCTTGGAAGACCTAATGTAACGTTTAGCTCAGCTACCCCTGCATAGTGAAAAGTACGCATAGTCATCTGAGTACCTGGTTCACCAACAGATTGAGCAGCAACTGTACCAACTGCTTCCCCAGCTTCAACTTTAGCTCGATCATAAGCTTTTCTAACTTTAATTATTAATTTTTCAAGTTCAGTATCAGTAAGTTCTCTTCTAACATAAGCTTCTGCAATATCATGAATATAACTTTCTGGAAAGTCTGCTTTTTTCTTTTTAGCTACCTTCTCTACTTTTTCAATTATTTTTTTGTCAATTCCCATTTCTTCCACAAAAATCACCTAATCAATACTCATAAAATAATAGCTAATCTATTTAACCCTCATTTCATCAATGATTTTATCTAAGTCTGCAGCTTTACCATAATCACTTTTAGCAGGATCTACACCATCTTCACCAAACATTGTTTGAATAACCATTCCCCTATTATCAGTAACTAAACCGCTTTCTCTTACATTAAGATCTTGAAGAGCATTAACAAGTCTTCTTTGCATATATCCACTTTGTGCAGTACGAATAGCAGTATCAACTAACCCTTCTCTTCCCCCCATTGCATGGAAGAAAAATTCAATTGGATCAAGCCCTTCCTTATAACTTGAATGAACAAATCCTCTTGCCTTTGCACCAAGTTCATTCTTTCTAAAGTGAGGTAAAGTCCTTTCAATATAACCTCTATCAATACGGCCCCCACGAACAGATTGCTGACCAACACAAGCAGTTATCTGAGTTAAGTTAAGCATGGAAGCTCTAGCACCAGTAGTAGCCATTATAACAGAATGATTATCCATTCCAAAGTAACTTTCAGCGATTTCACCAGACTTATCCCTTGCTTCACCAAGAACCTGCATGATTTTCATTTCAAGAGTTTCTTCTAAGCTTCTTCCAGGTAATGCTTCAAGTTCATCATTTTCATAAGCTTCTACTAATTTATCTACCCTTTCTTCAGCACTATAAAGATGAGCTTCAATTCTTTCTTTAGCTTCTTCTGGGATTTCCTCATCATTAGTACTTGTAGTAATACCTACTTTCATAATACCAGAAATAGCAAGATCTGTAGATGCATCAAGGAATTTCCTTGCTTCATTAGAACCATATTCCTTCATTATAGTATCTAATATTTTACCAGAGAAAGAACCATAAGCTTTCTCATCCATAGCACCAGAAACAAGTTCTCCATCTTCAATAACAACATAAGCATCATATTCACATTCTTTTAGCATACATTCGTCACATTTTTTACAAATTTCTGCTTTATACTGCATATTAAGATTTTCTGGAAGTAATAAACTAAATATTTCTTTTCCAGTCCAGTCACGATGTTTCCTTTTAGGAATTGGAAGTTTAGCTTTTCTAATAATTTGGAAAGCTTGTTCTTCAGTGAAATTTGAACCAGTCCTTGTAAGTAAATATGCTCCAGAAATATGATCGTGAATAGCTCCAATAATTGGTCCACCAAACCTAGGAGATAATATATGTTCTTGAACTCTCATAAGAGATTTAGCTTCAGCTCTTGATTCGTCAGTCTGGAAAACATGCATATTCATTTCGTCTCCATCAAAATCTGCATTGTATGGAGGACATACACATAAATTAAGTCTAAATGTTTTATATGGTAGAACTTTAACTTCATGAGCCATCATAGACATTCTATGAAGAGAAGGTTGACGGTTGAATAATACAATATCCCCATCTTTTAAATGACGTTCTACAATAAAACCAGGTTCTAACATTTCAAGTATTGCTTCTTTTGTTTCATCCAAAACTCTTATTTTTCTACCATCAAGTCTAATAACATAATTAGCACCTGGATGAACCTTAGGACCATTATTAATATGTTCTTTCATTTGTTCAATATTCCAATCATTAACATGAACAGGAACCGTAACTTCCGTAGCTATCATCTCAGGAACACCAACCTCATTAATACTAATATTAGGGTCTGGAGAAATTACAGTACGTGCAGAAAAATTAACCCTTTTACCTGAAAGATTACTTCTAAATCTACCTTCTTTCCCTTTAAGTCTCTGAGCTAATGTTTTAAGTGGTCTTCCAGACCTATGTCTAGCTGGAGGAACACCAGATGCCTCATTATCAAAATAAGTAGTAACATGATATTGTAATAATTCCCAAAGATCTTCTACAATTAGCTGAGGAGCTCCAGCTTCCATATTTTCAACTAATCTTTGATTAATTCTTAGAATATCAACAAGTTTATGAGTCAAATCATCTTCAGAACGTTCTCCAGTTTCTAAAGTAATAGAAGGTCTTACAGTAACTGGAGGAACAGGTAAAACAGTCAAAACCATCCATTCTGGCCTAGCAACTTCTGGATTAACCCCTAAAATATAAGCATCAGAATCAGTAATTTTTTCCAATTTTTCCCTTACTTCACTAGGAGTTAACTTATAGTCTCCTTCAATTATTGAAATTGGCTTATCAATTTTAATATCTTCTTGTTCTTCATCACAATGAGGACATTTATCTCTTCTAGCTGTAACATAAATCTCTTTAATAATGTCATTAATACTTTCATCATTTTCCTTCAAAGCATCAATTTTTGCTCTATAGTCCTCAATTTCAGTATCTGTTAAAAGTATACGACCACAAGAGTTACATGTAGACCTTAAGATTTTATGAATAGTATCACCAAAACCTACATGAATTACAGGTCTTGCTAAATCTATACTACCAAAATGTCCCTGACATTCTCCTCCTTTAGCACCACAAGCACGACATCTTAAACTTGGGTCAATAACTCCTAAATGAGGATCCATTAATCCATTTTCAATAGGATATCCATCTTCATCATAGGTATCTGGAGTTTCAATCCTAGTAACAGACATTTTTCTAATATCATCTGGAGACATAAGCCCAAAGTTAATTTGAGAAATCTGTTTTATTATTCCTTTCAAAATATTGGCTCCTTAATAATTCCTAATTAATTATAATAATATTCATAATTTTCATATTCATCATAATTCTAATAATATAATAAAATTCTAATAATATAATAAATAATAACAAAATTATATAAATTTAACAAAATTATATAAACTTTATAATAATGTTATAATTAAGCTTTATCCTCTAAAACTAATTTAGGGAATATACATAAACTTTTAAGCTCGTCTAAGAGAAGTTTAAATGCATAAGAAATTTCAACAGGGTATGAATCAACATCACCACAAATAGGACAGTACTTTTTATCTCTAATTTTATCATAAACTGAAATCATACCACAATCGCCACAAATAATAGCTTCATATTTGTCAGACTCATCTAAAAGTCTTTCTTTAAGTGCTAAAGCTGCTCCATGAGCAATTAAACAATCTCTTTCCATTTCTCCAAATCTTAAACCACCTTCACGAGCCCTACCTTCAGTAGGTTGACGTGTAAGAACTTGGACTGGTCCTCTTGAACGAGCATAGACTTTATCAGTAGTCATGTGATGAAGTTTCTGATAGAAAGCTACTCCAACAAATATTTCAGCTTCAATTCTTTCCCCAGTCATACCATTATAAAGAGATTCACAACCAGCTGATTCAAAACCATTTGCTTTTAAAGATTCTTTAAGTTCTGCCTCTAAATCTTCATTAAATGGAGTTCCATCAATTCGCTGCCCTTCCATACAACCAGCTTTACCAGCAACCATCTCTATTACCTGACCAACAGACATTCTTGAAGGAATAGCATGAGGATTAACTATTAAATCTGGAACAACACCCTCTTCTGTAAATGGAACATCTTCTTGAGATAATATAAGACCAACAACACCTTTTTGACCGTGTCTTGAAGCAAATTTATCTCCAAATTCAGGTTGTCTAGTATCTCTAACTCTTATTTTTGCTAACTTACTTCCTTCTACAGTTTCTGTAAGTAAAACTGCATCAACTATACCTTTTTCACCATGTCTTACAGTAACAGAAGTTTCTCTTCTTCTTTCAGCTACGGTTCCAAACTCATCAATTTCTTCTAAAAATCTTGGAGGAGAAGTTTTTCCAATTAAAACATCACCAGATTCAACATAAGACTCTGGATTAACAATACCATCATCATCTAAGTGACGATAAGCTTCTTCAGAACGATAACCTCTTACCCCTTTTTCAGGAACTTCAAACTTATCTTCTTGTCCACCAGGATATCTTCTTTCAGAAGCTTCATAAGATCTAAAGAATGAAGATCTAGACATTCCTCTTTCTAAAGAAGACTTATTTAAAATCAATGAATCCTCCATATTATAACCTTCAAAAGACATTACCGCTACAACAAAATTCTGTCCAGAAGGTCTTTTATCATAATTAGTAGCATCAATAATACGTGTTTTAACTAAAGGTGTTTGAGGATGATGTAAAAGATGAGCCCTTGTATCAGTACGTAATCCATAGTTAGAAACATAAAGTCCCAATGCTTGTTTTGTCATACCTGCTTCCATAGTATTCCTTGGAGAGGAATTATGATCAGAAAATGGAATAATTCCTGCACAAATACCCAACATAGTAGATGGATCAATTTCTAAATGAGTATGATCTTCATTCAAATAATTTAATCCCATAGCAATATATGAATTCTCTTCTTCTTCAGCATCAAGATATTCAATAACCCCCATATTTATAATATCATCCCATTTAAGCTCACCATCGGCTATTTTTTCAATATGTTCATCTTTAAGCAAAGGAACGCCGTTTTTAACCAAAATTAAAGGTCTTCTAGCTCTTCCAGGATCATTGAATATATATATTTCATCAGTTTCATCATAGTAAGTAATATTCATTTCATCAGAAACTTCACCTGATCTTCTTTTTTCTCTCATCTCAGTAACGAAATTTTCAGGATCTTCACAGTTTCCGATTAATTCCCCATTTATATAAATCTTAGCTTTATTCACCTAACTCCTCCAATAAAAAAATTAAGTAACATTTACATCATGAATAATTAATAGTGAATAATTAATAGTAAATAATTAATGTTTAATGATTAATTATAATATTAATTATAATAATTAATTATGAATAGTTAATAATAATTATAATGATTTATTTTATAATTTTATTTTATAATTTTAAATTTTACTCCAAAATGCCCATTTCTCTAATTGCTGTTTTAATATCTTCAGGATCTGAACCTTCAGAAATTTTACACATCAAAGCTAAATTTTTTACTAACCCACAATTAGGACCTTCAGGAGTTTCATTAGGGCAAATCTTACCAAATTGAGTTGGATGTAAATCCCTAGCTTCAAAATGAGGCTGACTTCTACTTAATGGAGAAACAACTCTTCTAAGATGTGAAAGTGTTCCCATGTAACTGGTTCTATCAAGTAACTGACTTACACCAGCTCTTCCACCAACCCAATTACCAGTAGCAATAGCATGTTTAATATTTTCAGTCAAAACATCAGATCTTACAGCTTGTCTAATTGAAGGTTCTTTACCACGAGAAATACTTCTTTCAAGCTGATAACTCATATCTCTTGTAAGACTTGTAAATGCAACACGGAATAAATCTTCCATCAAATCACCAGAAACACGAAGTCTTTTATTAGTATAATGATCCTTATCATGAGGTTCTCTCATTTCATATATTACCTGAAGTAACATTTCACACATTTCAGCAAGATAGATAGCTTTATCTCCTCTTCTATCTCCTTCTACACCCATGTGTGGAAGTAAATACCTGTCAATAACATCTTCAGCACGTTTAATACGATATTCTTCAGTCATACCTTTTGCAACACGATTACCAATATATTTAACTGCTGCCTTTTGAAGATATTCTTCTCTCTCTTCCTTATCTAGACCTTCCATTTCTTTTGAATCAAGTTTTAATGCTGCTTCTGAAACTTGTATATCATCAGCTACAACCATTTGAAAATTAAAATCATCTGAAATAGCGGTGATAATTTCTTCATCAGTAGAAAGACCCAATGCTCTAAGCAATATTACAAGAGGAATTTCACCAGGAACATAAGGGAAGGATATTCTTAAAAATACTCCGCTTTTTCTTGGTTTTCTATATTCAAGAGAAATCCTTGCTCTAAAACCACTTTTAATAGAAGTAACAATAGCTTTAGCACGTCTATCTTCAATTTCACCAAGACGTTCTAATATTATCTTATTTGGAGCTATTTCTTCCATAGTAACAACAGCTCTTTCAGAACCATTAACAATGAAATATCCACCAGGATCTTGTGGATCTTCACCTTTAGCTAAAAGTTCATCTTTATCAAGGCCATTTAAATGACAAACATCAGATTTCAACATTAAAGGAAGTTCTCCAATATAAACTTTTTCAAGTGGATTTTCCTCTTCTCCATGATCCAATGCCATCTCTAAATACATATGTGCAGAATAAGTTAAATTTCTAAGCCTTGCTTCAGTAGGATAAATTAAACTCTTAGAACCATCAGCTTCCTTAGTGAATGGTTTTTGAATCTCAATTTTACCAGTCTTAAGTGTATACTCTCCTTGTTCAAGAGTAATAGGCTCAGTTATATCAATTATATTTTGTATACGGTTATTTACAAAGTCATTATATGATTTAATGTGATGATCAACTAAATCATATTTATCAAAAAATGCGTCTACCAATCCCCATGTATTATTTTTCATGGACTTCCTCCAAAATAAAGTCTATATTAAAGTATATTAAAGTATTATTAAATATATTAAGTTAATATTAGAATATATTAAAATATAATTAATTATATTGAATTATATTAGAATATTAAAATATAAAATATTATACAATATTAATATGAAAGATTAATTAAATTATGCATATTAATATGAATATTAATATGAATATTATTATATAATAATTAATATAATTATTATTATAAATGTAAATTGTGAAATAATGTAAATTATGTAATTATAGTAAACATCAACCATGAATAAATATATTAAACAAAAAACAAAACTCAAAAAGCCATTTTATTCAAATAATAGACTTTAAATATTATAATACAACTAATTAGATAACATATTATAAATATTTGAATATGACTAATTAAATATATGTTCAGTTCAATTTTTTAACAATTTAGTAATTTATCAAGTCATATATCACATATATAAAATAGCTTTAATAGCTATTATTCATAAGTTCAGATATCAATTTACGATATCAAATTCAGTAAAATAAAAAACATAGAATTTAATAAATATTGCCAAATGATATATTAGATTCCCATAAATGTATAACCATAATGTATTCATGTATTATCGTATTTATATGTATTATCAATATACAATTATAAAAGATATTAATTTATACATAGAAAATATATATAAATTAATAAGACATAATAACTATTAATAATAATTCTTAAATTTCATTAAACAGTACTTAACCAACAAATAACCGAATTAATTATTTTATAACAAAAAAATTATTTATAATAAAAGGTATTTATTATAATTTTCATCATATATTCAAATTTTATCAATATATTTTATATGTTATATATTATATATTTAGCTATATATTATATTTTTCTGATTATATAAATATTTAAAATAATATTATATAAAATTAATAATATTATAAAATTATTATAAAATTTATAATAAATTAGTATCAATCTAAATTTATATTTGATTACAGTACCTAATGTATTAAACTAATGTGATTAAAGCTACTTAATGGTAAAGCTACCTAATGTAACTAGTCAACTAACCTATAAGTAATAAAAGTTCCAGCAGTAGGACTATCACGTGTAATTTCTAAAATATCTCCCTTTTTAGCATCAATAGATTTAACAACAGGATCATTAATCTTAATTCTAGGAAGATGTTCTATTTCAAAATCTAGATCTTTAAAAATTTTTTCTATTTCTGATTTAGATAAAACAGCATGACTTGGAACAAGTTCATGCTTTAAAATATCTTTACTCACAATATTTCCTCCGGATAAGAAAATTTAAATATAAAATTAGAACGGGCCCGACGGGAATTGAACCCGCGGCCGCTTGGTTAAAAGCCAAGCGCTCTGCCAGACTGAGCTACGGGCCCTGATTGAATACAAATAATTTATATTTAAATATACTTTCTCAAATATGTGCAATATAATTTAATAACTATTAAACTAGTAAGTTGAACTAATAACAATTAAAAATTGGTAACAATTAACCACTAATTACTTATCCACATACTATCTCAAATATACTAAATATATACAACGTATTTTAATTTAATACTTTAAATATATATTTAAACGCCCTGGCCGGGATTTGAACCCGAGTCGCGGGCTCGACAGGCCCGCATGATAGCCCCTACACCACCAGGGCAGGTTTTAAATTTATTATACTAATTATTATATAATATTTAATAGTATATAAATGTTTAACTATAATAACAAGTTAAATAACTAAATTTTATTAATATTATATTATAATTAATATTAATTATAATTGCTAAAAATTAATTCATAAATTTAATCATATATTATAAATTTTATATATTATATTTATTTTTTATATATTATACTAAATTTTATATATTATAAATTAAATCAATATAATCTTTAATGAATACAATCAACACATTATAGTTATAAAATTACTTATATATAAAGCTTATGGTTTTATATAAATTTCAAATAAAATAGCACAATTATCTTAATAATTAATCAGTATTGAATTTGAATCTTTATATTCAATTTAAATTTTAATGCTTTAATATAAAATCCCGCCTGCCGGACTTGAACCAGCAACATTTGGATCTACAGTCCAACGCTCTGCCAAATTGAGCTAAGGCGGGCATTGATAATGGGACCACCCGGATTTGAACCGGAGTCTCAGGCTCCCAAAGCCCAAAGGATCGACCAAGCTACCCTATGGTCCCAAATTTATTTAATTTAAACTATTCGTTATGTTAGGATAATTTGTTTGAATTATACAAATCAAAACTCTATCACCCAGCACATTATAGTATGTTAAATTTAATCATATATATACTTTTTCATATCTTAACAATTTTTACAATAATATTTACCTATTTAATTTTTTAAAGTTTATTACAACAAATATTGAAAGAAATATTTATAAAAGTCTAAGAATTTATAAAAATCTAATATTAAAATTTAATATTCTATAAAAATCTAAGAATCTATAAAATCCAATAATCTATAAAGGTATAATAGCTTATAAAAATCTAAGAATTTATAGAATTCAATCCATATTATATCATAGATAAAAAAATTCTTTAAATAAGATATTAGTTAAAAAGACAATATATTTCAATTTAACATATATGATAATAGTTTTGAAAGCCCCGGACGGGAATTGAACCCGCGACCACGAGATTACAAGTCTCGCGCTCCACCAGACTGAGCTACCGAGGCACATGTTTACATCATTTAATAATGCAACATCACTCTTTTAGTTTATTTTAGCTTAAATACTTTTCTAAATTTATAACTTTAACATTTCTTTTTAAAATAGTAAAAATAATTATTTATAATATACAAGTATAAGATATTACTAAAACTTGTAATTCTTGTAAAAACATTATCAAAATAATATTTTATTAAACAAGCATATAAATATTATTATATTTTATTCTAATAACTTTAAATGTTAATATATTAATTTATTAAATTATTTTAGTATCTATTAAATTATATTAGCATATTAACTCTAAATTTACAAGCAATAACCATAGAATTAACAGTTAAGGACATAAAAAAACATCCTAATAAAGAATGAAAATTCATATAAAAATTATCAATATTTATTAACAAAGAATATAAAAAATATAATTAAAAAATAACAATAGTTAACAAAGTTAATAGAATAAATTATTGTAATATATTACAAAAGTATTAATAATATATTATAAAATTAATAGAATAGACTATAATGTTATTAGAATAGATTATAAAACTGTTAGAATAGATATAAAATTATTATAGATTATAATATAAATAATGTGATAAAATGATTAAAGCTAATTCTAAAATTATAAAAGATATTATACACGCATTGGAGAATGTAAAAAACAATACTCCACTTACACATTGTATAACAAATTATGTTACAATTAATGATTGTGCAAATGCTGTTCTAGCTATCGGAGGATCACCTATGATGGCAGATGATCCTGAAGAAGTTGAAGAATTTGTTGAAATAGCAGATACATTAGTTATAAATATAGGGAAAATGAGTCAAAGCCAAATAGAAGCTATGATAATTGGAAGTAAGCATGGGATGGAAACTAATACCCCTATTGTTTTAGATCCTGTGGCTGTAGGTGTAACTGAGCTTAGAAATAATCTTGTTCTTAAACTGATTAATGATTCTAAAATAGATGTTATTAGAGGAAATATGTCTGAAATAAAAGCTATAGCAAGATTAGTAGAATTAGATGAAATATTAACACTGAATAAAGCTAAAAGCAAAGGAGTAGACGTTTCAGAAGATGATGAAATAACAAAAACAAATCTAAATAATAATGGAACAATTGTAAAAGCATTAGCAAAAAAATTAAATATTATTATAATAGCTAGTGGAGCTATAGACATAATTTCCAATGGAAATACTACTTATGCTTGTGAAAATGGAGACCCACTAATGCCAAAAATAACTGGAAGTGGATGTATGCTAACTTCAATTATTGGGGCATTTTGCGGTGTTAATGATTCTTTTATTGGAGGAATAGCAGGTACAACAATTATGGGAATAGCTGGTGAACTAGCAGGTCAGGAAGTTGAAAAAGAAAATTCTGGAACTGGAACTTTCAGAGCAAATTTAGTTGATTATTTGTATAAGATAGATGAACAAACAATTGAAGAAAAAATAAAGCTATATAAATTAGAATAAAGCTATATGAATTATAATAAAATTATATAAAATACTGAACTAAAAATGTATAAAATATTTAGCTATTTAATAGGTGGGACGAATGGATAAGCTTGAATATACAACTAAACCTAATTACTCATTGTATCTTGTTACAGACAGAAATAATAAAAAGGATGAAGAATTTTTAAAAATTGTCGAAGAAAGTATTTTAGGAGGAGTTACAATTGTTCAGTTAAGAGAAAAAGATACTCCTACTGGAAAATTTTATGATATAGCTTTAAAACTTAAAAATTTAACTTCTAAGTATGATATTCCATTAATAATAAATGATAGATTAGATATTGCATTAGCTATAGATGCAGATGGAGTTCATGTAGGTCAAAGTGATATGCCTGCAAATATAGCTAGAAAAATGGTTGGAGAAGATAAAATATTAGGAGTATCTGCAGCTACAATTTCAGATGCATTAACTGCTGAAAAGCATGGTGCAGATTATATTGGAAGTGGAGCTATATTTCCAACTGATACAAAAGAAGCAGAATGTATAGATATGAGCTATCTTAAAGAGATTATAAATAAAGTTAATATTCCAGTAGTTGCTATTGGAGGATTAAACGAAAATAATATTAATTCCTTAAAAGATACAGATATTAAAGGAATTTCTGTTGTTTCTGCTATTATGAATAGTATGGATCCTAAAAAATCAGCAACAAGATTAAAAAAAGAATATGATCATTTATAATTAAAATAATAATTATTTTGTAGTTAAAATAATAATAGTTTTAATTTGAAATAATAATATTGTATTTAAAATAGTAATTATAAGAGTAATTAAAGAATAAATTTATTTTTTAGCAGAGTCTATTAATGCCTCAACAGCAACTAATTTTTTACCAGAAAGAAGATTTATACAAGCACCTCCACCACTACTAATATGATTGACATCATTTTCAAACCCCATTGCTACAGTAGCAGCTGCAATATGACCTCCACCAATTATAGAAAAACCTTCAGAGCTAGCTATTGCATTTAAAATATCTTCAGTCCCCATTGCAAACTTTGACTCTTCAAATACTCCTGCAGGGCCATTTGCAAAAATAGTTTTTGCACTTCTAATAATTTTTGCATAATCCTTAATCGATTCAATCCCTATATCAAAAATAGAGAAATTAGGAATCTTATCAACAGTGACATCTTCTCTTAAACCTTCTTTATTTTGAATAGCTACATCTTTAGGATATACAATCTTAGAACCATATTTTTTAATGAGTTTTTTAGATTTTTTAACTAAATAACAGTAATCTCTATCCTTAATAAATTTTTTATTAACTTTACCAATATCATATCCTGCAGCCAAAAGTAAAATATTAGCCACTAGTCCTGATGTTAAAACATAATCAGCAGTTCCATTTTCTAAAACATTTTTCATAACATCAATTGAATCATCAGACTTCATCCCACCCAAAATAAAAACACAAGGATGTTCAACATTATCAATAGCATTTTGGAGAACCTTCAATTCTTTTTCCATTACCCTACCTGCTGCAGATGGTAAAATTGGTGCAAATCCAACTAATGAAGGTTGAGACCTATGTGCAGCTGCAAAAGCATCGTTTACAAAGATATCTATTATTGGAGCTAAATTTTGAGGAATTAAAGTCTGAGATTGTTCTTCAGGAGATTTACTAATAGATTCTTCAGAAAAAAATCTAACATTTTCAAGAAGAAGAATTTCACTATTTTTTAAGTTTTTTATAGTTTCTTTAGCTTCATGAGAAAAGATTGAGTCAATGTATTTAACATCAATATTTAAATTTTTTGAAAGGACATGACTATGCTGTTCAAGTGTTGTAAAATCCTTTTTACCAGGTCGGCTTTGGTGAGCTAAAACAACAACTTTAGCACCTTTATCAGAAAGTTCTTTTAGTGTTTCACTATGTAATTTCATCCGAGTGTCATCTAAGATAATTCCTGAGTTAGGATCAACTGGTGAATTAATATCCACTCTGACTAGAACAGTTTTACCCTCAATATCAAAATCATCAATTGTATTAAATTTAATTGTCATTCTATTCTCCAGATTATAAAAATTAAATAAATTTAAATCTTACTAACTAAATTTATTAATGCTTCTTTAGGATTATCTGCCAATATTATTCCTGAAGCTAGAAGAACTCCAGATGCTCCTAAATCCAAAGCTGCGCGCATATCATCACCCGTAGAAATTCCAGCACCGCATAAGACCTCTGTTTTTTTATTAATTTTTTTTACTTTTGATACAGTTCCTTCAACAATTTCTGGTTCAGCTTGAGACACAGGAATACCAGAGCCAATAAGTTCTGGAGGCTCAACAGCAACAAATTCTGGATTAAGAGTAGCTGCTGCTACACTAGTTTCAATATTGTTAGTACAAACTACTGAAAAAACATCTCTTTCTTTAGATAATTTAATAACTTCATCAATATTAGATAATTTCATTCTTTTTTCAGAATGGTTTAATAATGTCCCATTTATCCCTGATTCAATCATACAATCTATAAGATTGCTTCCAGTATGTCCTCCAGGATTTATAGGATCTATATGCTGAGCCAAAATAGGAACATCAGTTTCTTGAGTTATTCTAAATATATCTGTAGCTTGAGGAGCAGCCGCCATAGTTATACCTGATTCAATAGCTGCAGACTCAAGATCTTTAGCTAAATTAAGTGCATTTTCTCCACTAGATTCTAAATAAGTCTTAAAATTTAAAATAACAATTGGTGTTTTGATTTTATTTATTGTCAAAAAAATTCCTCACTTAATTAATTATTAAAATTTGAATATAATATAAATAAAAATTATTAAAACCTAAATATCATATTATTTGTTATTTATAATATATTTTAGATTATTTTTGGTATTTAATAACTTTTGTATTTAATATATTTTTAAATTAATTTAATAAAAGTATTTCGTATAAATATTATATATTAATTTAATTATATTAAATTTAACTATTTTATAAAATAAATAACTAAAAGAAATTATTTAAAACAGTACTTAAAACAAATCATGAAAAATTATCCTAAAGTGAAAGATCTAATGAAAATAATGAAATAGATTTAAAAATAGAATTAAAAAGAGCAAAAATATAAAAAAATATAAAAAATACAATTATAAAAATAAAAAATTTACAATTATAAAAAAATTCTATACAAATATAAAAAAATATTAAATAAAAAATATAAATCTGAAAATAGAAATAAAGTATAAAAATACTTTGTAACAAAGTAGCTACAAAGTTTTAACGATTTTATTTAACCTTGCACATGTTTTGGAATAGTTTTTACTTCCATATTTTTTAGTAACTAATGAAGATTCAAAGTTTAACCATTTACCATTAAGCCTTACTTGAACCCATCTATGGTTTGAAACATATGAGTTTACACCTTGAACAATTCTAACTTTATATTTATTTGCTTTTAATTGTTTAGCTGCCCACTCAGCTAACCCCCAACAATCTCCAACTTTTGATTTTACAACACCTGAAAAAGTTGAAGGGCCTCCATCTACATGGTTAAGATGCCTATTCATATATTTTTGTAAAACTGTTAAACCTTTAACTCCAGATAATTCCCCTGCTAACGGTAAATTAGAAGATTTTTTAATTTTTTTATCATCATTATCAGATTCAGTACATTTTACATATTTCACAGAATTGAAAATATTTACATAAATAGGATCGACTTTATTATTTTTTACAAATTTATTATATCTACTTATCGCATCAATATAATCTTTTTTATAGATTGTTAATGCTTTAGATTTCCAATAATAACTATCGGGATTGGAACCATTGGCAGATTTATATTTGTTAATGGAACTTTTCATCACTTTATAGTCACTTTTAGACATTTTAATAGATTTAACAACAACTTTAACAGTTTTTGTTGTATTTTTATTTAAATCTGAATTATTTGTCTTTTTAACGACTTCTGAAGCTGCAGATGCTTTTATTCCGTTATTATATGTCTTTTCAGAATTTATTTGACTATCTACATTTACTCCAAAAGGAGTTGCACAGACCATTAAAGCTAATGCGAATATTGTAATAATTACAACTATAGGTCCATATTTTGAGTATCTACTAATTATACCGCCTCCGAGCTATATAATCCAACTCATTAGAAATAAAAAATCTCAATAATTTAAAACAATCCTAAAATTATATACAGAATAATATCTAAGCTTGAATAATATTTTAATTAAATAATGTTCTTAATAATAAAAAAATTTATATAAATTTATAGAGTATTTTAAAATTTTAAATTCATAACTTAGACTTAAAAATTTTAAACAACTAAAAATTTTAAACATTATTAAGATTATAATTTTAGATTTTGATAAATCAAGATTTTAATTACTAACTTTAAAATTATAAAGCCACATTTTTTATCATCTTTTATTTAAAAGACTATAGTATATAAATGTTTTGAAAATTTTTTAGAAAGAAAGGTTAAATAAAGCTTTTTTTCACATATAAAGGACAAATCACAGGAATTAAAATTTGCTTTCTAAACAATGAAAAGACTATGAATAAGTATTTTAATAAAATATGAAAAGGACCATAACATTCAGATTTCAAATAAATAAGGACAAATAGAAAGAATTTTAAGAAAAAAATAAATAAAAAACATTATCAAAAAATAAGTTCAATTAACCTTTTATAGTTAAAAAAGAGATATTTGAGTACTTAAAAAAAGTAAAAATTTAATTTAATTTTAATGATTTAAAAAATTAAATAGTAATTATATAAAGCCATATATATAATCTGAAAAGCTATAGCTATATACTAAAAAATTATATATGGGTCTAATTAAAAATTTAATATTATTTTTCTATCTATTATTCTTTTATTATTATATTTTTATCTATATTATTATTCAGCTATATTATTATTTTCATTCATTATTCTAAAAGAACAACTCGACTAATCTCCGAATCATTAGTGATTTCTCTTCCAGTGAGGTCAGCTATTTTCTGAGCAAAATCAATTACTTCATTAAATGTAGGCATATTATCAAGTGTCAGTCTATCTCTAGAATAACCAACACACATATATGCTTTGATTTCTATATAGTCTGGATTTGCAAGATCAATTAATTTTGCATAATTTTCATGATCAAACATGTTTTTATGCTTTACACATGTAGTTCGTATACATGTTCTTGAATCAAAACTATTTAGTGTTTCAAGTGATTTATTTATATTTAACCAAGCATCATTTATTTGAGGATTACAAAGATCAACATAAGTTTTTTTATCAGGTGCATCTAAGGAAAGGTATAGTTGTGTTGGTTCATTTTGAAGATTAGCCAACTTTTCATACATAACACCATTACTAACTAAAAATGTTGTAAAATCCTGTTTTTTAAATTCAGCAATAAGTTCATTAATGTCTGGGTAAAACATAGGTTCTCCAGCTAATGATATAGCTGCATTATTTGGTTTCTTAGATTCTTCTAATTTTTTCCTATCTGCTTTATCATTACCAAAGAAACCACAAAGAAGTTTATTTTGAGCATTAATAGCATCTTGAATAATAGTTTTAGGATCATCATAATCACCTACCCATTCTGTTTTTGTAAGTGAGAGATCCCTCCAACAAAAAGAACACTTTTGATGGCAAAAAGGCACTGCAGGAGACATTTGAAGACATTTATGACTTTCAATACCATAAAATTTTTCTTTATAACAAAATCCTTCATTCAAAATACTTTTTTTAGTCCAATGACAAATTTTAACAGCAGAATGTCCTTTACTACCAAGAAAACGATACCCACTATATTCTAATTTTTTTTGATCTTCCAATGATAAAGAAACATTTTTTTCTTGATTATTCAGTGAATTTGACATAAAATATCCTTTAACTATCTTTAAATTATCCTTTCTTTAAATTATCCTTTAATTATCTTTAAATTATACTTAAATAATTTTAAATTACCTATAAATTATCCTTTAAATATTTTTAAATATCATTTGATTATTAAAACTATTCAACAAGAGAGTTTCTAATTTCAACAGCTTTTTTAGCTGCTTTTTCCATTGATATTTCAAAAGGTATTCCTGCTTCTTCTAATATTTTTTGACCTTCTTCCTCATTAGTCCCAGTAAGACGTATTACAATATTTATCTTCCTTTTTGAAGAATCTAAAGCTTTAATAACACCTTTAGCTACATCATCAGCCCTTGTTATTCCCCCAAGTACATTTAAAAAAACTACTTTTACAGGGGAATAGTTTAAAACAAGATTTAATGCTTTTTTAATAGTATTTTCAGATGCCCCACCACCAATATCTAAAAAAGTAGCAGGATTTCCACCATTAAGTTTTATCATATCCATGCCAGTAAGAGTAAGACCTGCACCATTTCCAATAACAGCAATATCCCCTTCAAGTTTCACAAAAGCAAATTCTTTAGGTTTAAATGAATTAGCCTCAGCTAATTCTGTATGACGGAAAAGAGAATCATTTTCAATTTCAAGCTTTGCATCAGCAGCAATCAATCCATCATTTGTAAGTATAAGAGGATTAATTTCAGCTACCTGTGCATCATATTTATCAAATACATTGTATAACTTCCAGATGATACTGCCAACAGAAGAAATTAGATCAGAGCTAACACCCATTTTACGAGCAATTTCTCTTGCTTCATAAGGTAAAAATTCTTCTAAAGGATTAACATGATATTTAATGATTTTTTCAGGATTATCAATAGCTAATTGTTCAATTTCAACTCCACCTTCTATACTAGCCATGATAATAGGTTTTTTAGAAGACCTATCAATAGAAACACTTAAAAAGAACTCTTCTTTGATTTCTGCTTTTTTTTCAACCAATAGGTGTTTTACCTTTTCACCCTTAATTTCCATATCTAACAAATTTCCAGCTATTTCAAAAGCTTCACCAGGATCATCAGCAAATTTAATTCCACCAGCTTTTCCCCTACCACCAATTAAAACTTGTGATTTTAAAGCTACAGAACCACCCATCTCACTAGCAATCTCCATCGCTTCTTCAGGAGAATAAGCTACATGTCCTTCCAAAATACTAATCCCATTTTTTTTAAATAATTTTTTTGCAGCATGTTCAAAAAATTTCATATTTATAACACCCAAAACACTAAATTAGTATAATAATTATATAACTAATTTAATTATATTCAACTACCATCCATTGCATATCCAGCTTCAAAAGCTTGTATATTTTTTTTCTCAGTCCCAGGAGGAACACTTTGTAAAATAGCTTTTTTAGCAGCATCATGAGAAATAACACTTGTAATTTTTGAAATAGCTCCTACCATAACAATATTAGCTACTATTTTAAGACCAATATCATTCATAGCAGTTTTAGTAACTCTTGCATAATATAAATTAATATTATGATCTCTTACAAAATCTCCTATTTCAGATTCATCAATCATATCAGGATCGATTATAAGAGTACCTCCATCTTTTAAATCCCAAACATATGCCAATAATGCTTCATGAGACATTGCAACTAATATATCAGGACTTATTACTTTAGGATAGTGAATTTCATCATCAGAAAGTACGACTTCTGTTTTTGAAGCTCCTCCTCTTGCTTCAGGACCATATGATTGAGTTTGAACCGCATTAATACCATCAAATAGAGAAGCAGCTTTTCCAACAATTATCCCTGCTAAAATAACACCCTGTCCTCCAAAACCCGCTATTCTAATTTCTTTTCGCATAAAAATACCTCTTATGAAATTAAATCATATATAATTGTTGATTATTATGTTGTTTATTATTATCTTGTTTATTATTATGTTGTTGATTATTATATTAATTATTATTTAATCATCAAAATTATCAATATATGCTGATTTAATAGCTAAATTTCGACCACATTGTTCAACAGATAAATCACAAACATTTTCAGTAAGTTCTTTTCTAGGTTTATTAACAAATTCCCCAACAATAAGTTTTCCTACTAATTCTTCCTCAGTCATTTTATTTGCTTTCCTTATATTAACACTATTCTCTTTAAAAGCATTGATCATGTCAACTGGAGACCTTAACTTATTTTTTCTACCATAATAAGTAGGACATTGAGAAACTACCTCCACGAATGAAAAACCTGGATTTAAAAGAGCTTTTTTGATTGAATTTGAAAGCTGTAATGGATGAGCTGTAGTCCATCTTGAAACGAAGCTCGCTCCAGCAGCAGCTACAAGTTCAGCTAAGTTAAATGGTTTGTCCCTAGAACCATAAGGAGCAGTTGTTCCAAAGCTACCTTCAGGAGAAGTTGGACTAATTTGTCCACCAGTCATACCATAAATATTATTATTAACACAAATAACAGTTATATTTATATTTTTCCTAGCACCATGAATAAGATGATTTCCACCAATAGAAGCAGCATCACCATCACCAGTGAATACAACAACATTTAAATCCGGATTACCCACTTTTAAACCACTAGCAAAAGTGATTGCCCTTCCATGAGTAGTATGAAGAGAATCACACTTAACATAACCTGGAATACGAGAAGAACAACCAATCCCAGAAACTAAACTAAGGGTATCGAAATCTATCTCTGCAGATTCCATTCCTTTAAAAAATGTATTTAAAGCTATCCCATTTCCACAGCCTGCACAAAATATATTAGGAAGACGGTCTTTTCTAAGATATTTCATAAATGGGTTTTCATTATTTTTACTATTATTATCTTGTTTAAGATTATTATCATTATTTGACTCATTATTCACCATAATACTCCTCCTAACTAACTTTTTTAATTTCTGATAAAATTTCATTAGGTTTATGAAGTTCCCCACCAATTTTTGGAATAAGGTAAACATCAGGTCGTTCATCAGCCAAACCAGCTACTCTCTCAACTTCATGGACAATTTGACCTAAATTCATTTCAACAACAATCAAATTCTTAGCTGTTTCAGCTGCTTTCAATATTTGATTTTCTGGGAAAGGCCAAGGAGTATCAATTTTAATTGAACCAACTTTCAGACCTTCCTCTCTTGCACTCTGAACAGCAGTGAAAACTGATCTTACAGGAGCACCATAAGAAATAACTATAGTATCAGCATCATCACAAAAAGACTCATGAACAGATACAATTTTTTCACGATTATCCAATATCTTATTACATAATCTAGAAACTAGTTTTGTATGAGATACTGGATCAGAAGAATCAGGATACCCTCTTTCATCATGAGTTAAACCAGTAACCGGAATATTATATCCTTCACCAAAAGGAGCCATTGGAGGAATTTGATTATCACCAGCTTTAAAAGGAAGGTAAGGATTAGAAATATCGAATTTTTCTGGTTTCTCTTTCGGCATAACCCTTTTTTTTATCTCAACTTTGTCAGGAATGTTTATCTTTTCCCTCATATGCCCAATTACTTCATCAGCAGCAACGATAACAGGAACTCTATATTCTTCAGCTAAATTAAAAGCTTTTATAGTAAAATCAAAAAATTCTTGAACAGAAGATGGAGAAATAGCTATTGGTTCATAATCTCCATGAGAACCCCATCTTAATTGCATCATATCTCCCTGAGATGCCATCGTTGGTTGACCAGTAGAAGGACCTCCCCTTTGAACATCCACAATAACCAAAGGAGTTTCGGTAATATGAGCATAGCCTATATTTTCTTGCATAAGAGAAAAACCTGGTCCAGAAGTAGAAGTCATAGCTTTTAAACCACTCCAACTAGCACCAATAACTGCCCCAATAGCAGCAATTTCATCTTCCATTTGAAGAAAAGATCCACCATATCTTGGAAGAAATGCGGCTAAGTCTTCAGCTACCTCAGTAGAAGGAGTAATAGGATATCCTGCAAAGAATCTACAACCTGCTTTAATTGCACCATGAGCGCAAGCTTCATTTCCTTGAACAAATAATTCTTCAGTCATTTTAAAAACCTCATATCTCCCTATTTATCATCATTAATATCTTCATCATGATCATCTTTAGTATCATCTTTACCATGACCATCTTCATCTTCTACAGTTATAGCTTGATCAGGACACATTAATTCACATAAGTGACATTTATTACATTTTTCTTCATTTTCAGGAAATGGTAAATAAACACCTTTCTTATTTTCCTTAGATGATTTTTGATAAACATGCCTAGGACACGATTCAATACAAAGATCGCACCCTTTACATAATTCAGAGTCTATTTTAATCATGAAAATCTCCTATAAGATAATTTTTAATATAATAATTCTATTAAATCTAAAAAAGTTATATGCAAACATCCAACTATTTGTATCAATTTAAATCTCTATATATCTGATATTAACAAATATTACTTATTAATATCTTGTTGATATCTTAGTTAAACTTACATTATTATATAATATTTTTATTATGATATATAGATTATTCATGATAATTAATAAAATTATTCATTGCAAAAAAACAATACAAAAATGAAAAAACAAAAAATAATACAAAAAATAAGAATAAAAATAAGAATAAAAATAAGAATAAAAATAAAATGAAGAATATAAACAATGAATAAAAATAAAAATAAAGCAAAAAGATAATTAAAGCAAAAAATACTTATCTTAAACTTCTAAAAAAATATCAGAAAAATGATTAAGAATAATGAAAAAATAATGAAAAATTTAAAAATGTATAATAAAAACTATATTTAATTATTTCATAGCTTTTAAACGAACTTCAGGCTCTAAAGCTCTTGGTTCAGCTGCAACAATAGCTGCACCTTTAGCTACAACAGTCATCGGATCCTCAGAAATAGATACTGGAATTGATAATTCATCACAGATTCTTTCTTTAAGACCTCTTAACTGAGAACTTCCACCAACAGCAACACTATTATGATAAACACCAGTTATTAACTCTGGAGAAAGTCTTTCTAATACAAGATTTAAACCATTAATAATTTCCTGTATTATTGGTTCAGCAGCATCAGCTACAAGTAAAGAATCAATCACAACTTTTTTAGGCCTGTTAGTTTCAATAGACTTACCAATGATTTCAGTAGTTTGAACTTCTAAATCTTCACCACAATGGAACATACCCACTTTAATTTTCGCAGCTTCAGCATCATGTATACCAATTCCAACATTATATTTCTCTTTAACAAGATCTACAATATTATTATCAATATCATCTCCACCAACTCTAACGGTTTCAATATCAGTTATTCCACCAAGAGAAATAACAACTAAATCGGTAGAACCTGCGCCAATATCAACAACCATAGTTCCATCAGGTTCCGCAATAGGTAATCCCGCTCCAATAGCAGCAGCTAATCCTTCACTAATAACTAAAATATAATTTGCACCAGCATCTTTACCAATTTTTTCAACAGCACCTCTTTCTACCTCAGAAGAATCCCCAGGAATACCAATAACAATTCTACCAACAGATTCGCCCTCTTTAATGCCTATTTCCATAGCTTTAACAAGTAATGCTTGAGCTTGAGCAATACTTTCAATAACACCTTTTCTTAAAGGTCTAAGTGCTACAATATCTTCAGGAGTTCTTCCAAGCATTAATTTAGCCTCTTCACCAACAGCTAAAACAGAAGAAGTGTCTTCTTTTTTAACAGCTACAACTGAAGGAATTTGATACAAATCGAATTTATCCCCAGATGGTTTTGCAATTACAGTATTTAAAGTACCTAAATCAATCCCTAAACTATTAGTAATTCCTTTTTTAGGTTCTACTTTTTTATTATTATCATTACTTCCAAATAGTTTCATACTAATTCCTCTTATATTAATTCCTCTTATTAATATCAATTTAATTATTATTTAATTAATTTATTGATTAACAATAATAAATTATAATTAACAATGAATTAAATTATAAATACATAAAAATTTTATTTATTTTAAAATATTTTAAAATAATATTATTTTAAAACTTTATTATTTCAAAATTTTATTTATTTTCAACAATATCTTTGAAATCAATCAAAAATACATTATTCTTATCAGCGATTTTTCTAATTTTCCCAATATCTTCTTCATTTTCAATTGATATAAGAATTGTTGATAAAACAACATCACTCATATTAAATAATGGAGCTAACATGGCCTGTAAAAAATTAGGGAGATTGATTCTTAGATTTAAATCAGTTTCAATAAATCCAGTAGTTTGATCTTCTAATAATATAGAAAATTGAGAATTATTTCTTTCTGCATCTCCTACAAGTTTTTTAAGAGCATCATCTGGAGCCACAAGTAAAGTTAAATTAGGTTCATTACCTACATAAAAAGGAGCAATTTGAATATAAGCCCCTCCATTCTCTTTACAGACATAACTAAGTTCACGTATTTTATCAGAGTCCCCATATAACATGATAAAATCAAATTTTTTATGAACATAAGATTCTTCCAAAGTAATGTGCTCTCTGAAGAGTATCTTAACACGATCTTTAGAAGCTATAGCTGCATAAGCAATATCATTAACTAGTTCTTCATTTCCAGCAACAACACACCATAATTTATCTGAACTTTGTTCATTAGAAACTTTAGCAGCTTTTCTTAGAACTTGTATTTTATCTTCTATCATATGTTCACTTCCTGTGTACAATACACTCCAAAGAGATGTAAATTTAACGATTCTTTAAATTAACAAATTATAGATAATTATTAAGATAAAAGAATAATTAAAAATATTGTAAAACAATTTTATAATGGAAACTTAAATTTAAAATCTTTTTACTCCAAAATATTAAAAATCGAATGAAATTTTTTTAAAATTATGTATTTACCATGTAACATAATAAGATTTATTCTATTAATATTTAAATTTATTCTTTTATAATCTTTATATATTTTTCATTGATAATATATAAATTAACTTAAATTAATTTAACCTAAATTTAAAAATAAAATCTATAAAAATAAGTAAAATATCTATAAAAATAATTAAAATATTTAATTTGTGTTTAAAAAATATAAATCATTGAAAAATATTTTTTAAATAATTTCAACCAACTTTTAACTAATTTTTGACTAACCTTTAATTATTTTCAATTATTTTTGAATATTTTCATTAATATCTTCTTGAATATCTTCAACAAACATTAAAGGATAATTTAACTCTTCAATAAACTTCATCCTTATAATAGCTAAAGTTCCATTGACTTTTGAGTAAATTTTAACATCTATCATATCCCCAGTTAGAGAAGTGTATTCAAATTCAGATATTTCTCTTTCTAAAATATCTAAGTTAATATCCACTTCAACTTTTTCAATAGCTGGTTGAAGAGAAAGTGATTCCTCAATAGCAATTTTTAAACTATTTGCAGTCTCTTTATTTACAGGAGTACCAATAAATTGGTGAAAAAGAGCACCCATACTAATTGCTCCTTCAAATATAGCTCTTTCTCTAAAAGTAATATTAGAAAAAAATTCTTTTTCAACATTTAACATAAAAAATTCACCATAAATAACATTTCAATTTTCAAATCAAGTACTAAAGTCTCCGTTTAACCAATTAATTTTAGAAGCTATTATATCTGGATCAAACGGAACAAAGTATGCAAAGAATAAAGCTCCAGATATAATTAATACAGCAATTAAAATAAACAATCTGTCCTCTTTAATTGGATAAAAGTATGAAAGAATTAAACCCAAACCTAAAAATAATAAGCAAATTATTAAAGCATTTTGAGTATTAGGATTTTCTTTTGTAATTGTCTCATTTAATGGACCCAAACTACTCATATCACCAGTAATTATCAATCTATTAGTTGTAAATCCTGGAGGATCGCAGGTGATTAAATATAATCTTTGAGTATCATTATGCACAGGTAATAAATAGCTAGCTGGAACTATGGTTGAGTTTTTAACTATATAATTAACTTGACCTATTCCAGGCCATTCCAAAGTCACTATATCTCCTGATTTAAGCTCATTTAACCGCAAAAAAGGAGAACTATAACTTGTCCTATGGCCAAATAGGATAACATCTCCCTTTGTAGGAAGTTTGGAAACTTCTTCATGATAAACACCCTGAGAAATAGAAACATTATTAATTTTCTCATTTACCCCTATAGAGGGAATTAAAACCACAGGGGATGAAAGGTCTTTCTCAATTGACAACTTTGATGAGTAGTATGAAACTTCTAGTAAAGCATACATCCCCACTACTAAAAGACCTATAATAACCACAACTGTTGCAAGTTTTACCAAAATATCACCAATATAGTAAACAATAACTATCACTAATATAAATAAATTTAACTATATAACATTTTACTGTTTAACATTAATAATCAAACATAACAAGAATCAAACATGATAACAAGCACAAATAATTATAAACCTCGTTATTAGATAAATATATTAGATAAGACTTATTAAAATATTTATAATAATTATTAGGTCATTATATAAGTTATGATTATAAAATAAGTTAAAATTATCCATTAAAATTCAATATTATATGATCTATATAAAATTATATAATCCTATATTAATTATATGTTATATATATCATATGTACTATAAAATTATATTTGTTTTAATACTAATATACAGCTAAGTATTACTAATACAAACAACATTATTATATTTATTAAATTAGTTAGTGAACTAATTTAGATTACTTATAATTATTTATAGATTTAACTAGAATATGCCTGTTTTAACTCATTTATCATCCAATTAGGAGCATTTGAAGTAGGTATAGTTAAGACTATATTATCCATATTATTTATAACATGAGATACATCTTCTCTTGGAACTTCTATTAATAATAAATACTGAACATCAATTTCCCCCAAGCTAGACTTTCGCTCATAATCAGAGAGTTTTAAGCCATATTTATTTAAAATAGAAGCAAAGTGATCCTCATTATATCCTCCAGAAATTGATCCCCTAATCATTTCTTCAACATCAGTGGAAAATGAGTTACTGTTTTCGATTTGATTTGTATCATTCCCATTGATTAAAGTTCTAGATTTAATATAATTAGCATCTATAACACCACTATCTTTTGACCTCATAATAGCAAGAACTGTAGAACCACTAATATCTGGAGAATTTTCTATTAAGTTAGAATTTTTATTGTTATTTGTTGAATCAGAATTTTGATTATTAATCTCATTACTAGAATCATTACTAGAAATATTAGATTCTTTTGTAGAATCCTCTTCATTGGGTTGAATTTGATAGCTATTATTAGATAAAGTGTAAATATCAACAACAGAACCTACTGAGATTAATCCAGCTCCTGCCTGTAACCTATCAATCAAAATAGGAACTGCAACAGTATCTGGCTTTTCAAATACAATATTAGATAATACATTAGCATCATTTTCAGTTATAAATAAACTAGCATCATTTACATCCATTATAACATTTTTAAGATTACCATTATTATTAACCCCCATACTGAAGTCTTTATTATAATCTTTACTAGAATCAAGATTTTTTTCAGTATTCCCAATAGAAATACCCTGTTCATTTGTGCCATAATTTAGCATAACTCTATCAAAAGCATCTTTAGTTTTATTTATCTGTTTACTATGATATTCTCTCCACGAAATAGTAGCAGGTCTTAAAACATCAATAGCCTTTACCTCTTCAGGAGATTTAGCTAATTCGATTTCTGAAGTAAGTACTAAAACATTGCTATCAAGAGCAAGAGGTCCATTAAAAAGAGAATTTAATTCATTTAGTTTATTAGTCTTAGCTGTGGACAAATCATTTTGATAAGGTTGATAAAATAAAAAATAGTAAGAAGAAAATAATACAACAATAATTATTAAACCAAAAATAGCTGCACCAATGATTGTCTTTGGCTCATCATTATCTTTATTAATACTCCTAATTTTATTATTAATATTATTACTACTAATATCATTATCAGGATTATTACTACTAATACTATCATCAGAAGTATTAATATTGTCCTTAATATTGGTATTATCAATATTATTTAAATTATTAATACTTTTATTGAATAAATTTTTAATACGTCTAATAGAGTATTTATTTTGTTTTATATCTTTAATATTTTTTTTTGATTTAATTCTTTGGGATTTAATTCTTTTTGATTTATTTTTTTCTGATTTGATTCTTTCTAATTCGACTTTTCCTAGTTTAATTCTTCCTGATTCAATTTTTCCAAGTTTAATTTTATTAATATTTTCAATCTCATCTAAATAATTATGATTAAATTTATCAGAGCTAATTTTATTATTTTTAGCTTTATCCAAATTATTATGATTGTTCGGATTATTAATTGAATTGTTATTAATTGAATTAATATTATTTAAATTATCATTTTGATTATTATTTAAATTATTGTTTGAATTATTATTTAAATTATTATTTAAATCATTATAACTATGGCTGTGATTATTTATGAAATTTTTTCTGATACTTTTAATATTTTGTATAGCATCAATATTTTTTTTATCATAACCCTTTTTATTATTCGATTTATCTGATTTCTTACGTTTATTATGTTTATTATGTTTATTATGTTCCTTATGTTCTTCATGTTCTTTATTGTCATTAGATTTATCATATTTACTATAGCCATAAACATCATAATCCCTATAATCAGAATAATCAACATCATCATATTTATCAAATTTATTATTATCAGTATTTTTCTTTAATTTATTTTCTAAAAAATTTTTATTTTTAAAACTATATTCTAAATTATTAATAAATTTTAATGATCTTAATTTATCCATTGAAGTAGAATTAAATGATTTTAATCTGCTGAATAATTTCAATTTACTGGATAATTTCGATTTATTTAGTAATTTTAATTTATTAATATCAAATTTAGAATTATTTTTTTCACCATCATCTTTCAAATTACCAAACCTCTATTGAAAAATAGAATGTTATCATAGAGGAAAGGAAGCTAGAAGATTATAAATACTTTTTCATTTGTATATTTAAGATATTATTTGTATTAACCAAAAATACCTAAACATTGAAAAATAATAATTATTTCTTAAAGATATGCTTAATTATTCCCATAAAAATATATAATATAGTCATTATAAAAATAATAGTTGCAGGAATATTTATACCCATATAAACTAATTTATATGGAGCGATAGTTAAAATAACCAATATTGCACAAATAAGCAATATTTTTGGATTATTCAGTTTTGAATATCTAATATTACTTATCATTAAAAATCCAACTATTATCATTAGAAACATAGCCAAATATATATTAAAAAACCCAGTTAATATAAATGAAGCCAAAATGATTCCTGCAGTTGGAATAGGTACTCCAATAAACCCATTAAATTCTATCTTCTCAGCAATAACATTAAAACGAGTAAGACGTAATACTCCACAAATAACCACAAATAATGATATAATAGCTAATAAATAATCCAAATAATGAATTTGACTAGATAAGCCTAAGATTTCAATATAAATTTTTCCTGAACAATACAAAAGTATTCCTGGAGCAACACCAAAAGAAACAATATCAGATAAAGAATCAATGTTTTTCCCAAAACCATGATTATCAACTCTAGATAATTTTCTAGCTACCCATCCATCTAAAGAGTCAAAGACTAGTGCAATAATTATGAAAGTTGAAGAAATAAATATCTGGTTATTTATAGCCATCAAAATCGCTAAAAATCCAAATGATAAATTCAACAATGAAATCAGATCAGGCACTGCCATAAAACATCCTATATTAGTTTTTTTTAATTCCATAATTTGACTCCTAAAAATGTTTTTATTTTGATTATTTATTAATATTTGCTTTTAAATACCTTAAAAAAGATAATAAAGAAACAAATTATTTAAAACAAGTAAATTAAATCATATAAAATAAATTAAACAGTTTTAAATAAATGTTGTATTAGTCTTTATATTTGTATTATTCTTTATATTTTCAATTTGAATAGTTATAGTTTAAATTCGAAGATAATTATTCTATTATTATAAACTTGTTAATAAATGAGATAAATAGATTTTGTATCACTTTTTTTAAAAAAAAATATAAAAAAAAATATAAAAAAAAATATAAAAAAAATATAAAAAGATATAAAAAGATATGTTAAGCACATTAATAAAAATAACATTTATAAAAAAATAACCTATTATTGTAAAAGTTATTGAAAAATTATAAAAACTCTTAAAAGTATAATTAAAATTCAAAAACTTTGTAAAAGTTCAAATTAAAACTTAAAAATAAAAATTATAGAAAATTAGTTATTTATTGCATATCTGTTTAGAGATATATTAATATTTTTTAGTAATATATTAATATAATGAAAAAATCAATAATAGATAGGGTGATTAAAATGAAAGATTTAAGTGAAAAAGACTTTTTTAAATTTGAAAGAAAAAAATTAGATTTCCCATTCTATAATGATAATCCCAACTTAAGCATTCCAAGATGGATTCTTTTAGCAATATCAGTTATAATACCTTTTATATTAATTTTCACGCCTCATTCAATTGGAGGGCGCTTTGAAAATTTGCTATATTTTATACTGCCTTTTTTATTTTTTGGTATTGTAGCAAACTGGAAATATGATTTAATATGTAAAAAATTTCAAAAAAATGATTTTAAGTTAATTCCAATCTTAATAATCCTAGAATTTATTTTCTCAATTGCTGTAGGATTTATCATGATGCATATTTTTAACATGCATATACAAAGTAATCCTGCTCTTACAGAGTTAAATTCATTGTTTTTCTGGGTATTATTCCCTTTCCAGATTTTTGGTGAAGAGCTATTGAAAATTATACCATTTTTAATATTTTTAACAATTTTTTACAAAGTTACTGAAAATAGAAAGATAAGCATAGTTATTTCAACAATAATTGTTTTAATAATATTTGGATTAATACATTTACCTGCTTATGATAATTTAATTTCTGTATTACTTATTCAAGGATTAGGATCAATATTTACAATGTTTGCTTATTTGAAAACAAAGAACATTTTTGTATCCTTTTTAACACACTTAATCTATGATACAATAACATTTTTACCAGTTTTACTAATATTATTATAAAAATATAATCCTAATTATAATCATTATAATAACTATTATAATAACCTTAATTATTTATTATTATATTATTATAGTTATAAATAGTATTATAATCTAATAATTTATAAAGAAATTATACAAATTTAATTATAATAAATTTAATTATAATAAATTTAATTATTATAAAAATAATTATAAAATAATTATAAATTATAGAAATAATTATAGAAATATTAGAAAATAATTTGTATAAATAATCAAGATTAAAATATTAATTCAAAAATATTAGTAAAATAAATAGTATAAATATTAAAATAAATTATATAAACTTATTAGAAATAATTTTATTAGATTTTAAATCAAATTATTTTTCATTAATTTTTTATATTTTAATATTATTTTCATATTTTTTATTTTTTATTAATCCTTTATTAATTATTTATTAATCCTTTATTAATTATTTATTAATTCTTTATTATATTGTTTTTACAACTTCAGAATAATCAATGGTGAACAAATGAACATTTTAGGAATAGATGAAGCAGGGAGAGGTCCTGTAATTGGTCCATTAATAGTTGCAGGAATTGTAATTCCTGATGAGAAGGTTCCTGTATTAGAAAGAATGGGTATAAAAGATTCAAAGAAATTAACACCAACACGAAGAAAAGTTTTATCTCGAAAATTGAAAAATATGTTTGAATATGAAACTGTTGAAATAACAGCCCAAGACATTGATAAATTAAGAGCAAATGATGTTAATTTAAATGAAATAGAGAAAATAGCTATGTTAAAAATTATTAATCAATTAGATTGTGATTGCATAATTATAGATTCTGTTGATGTAAAACCAAAAAGATTAGAAAAGGAAATAAAATCTATTACAGGAAGCACTAATGTTATATCTGAACATAAAGCAGATGATAAATATATTCAAGTCGCAGCAGCATCCATAATAGCCAAACATGAAAGAGACATGATAATAGAACGTTTGAAAAAGGATTATAGAAAAATAGGAGAAATGGGATCAGGATATCCAAGTGATCCTAAAACTAAAAAGTTTTTAGAAAAATTTACTTACGATGAGATGCCAGATATAGTTAGAAAATCCTGGAAAACAGTTCAAAATATTAAAGAACGTTCTAAAGAGGATTAAATAATTTATAAGTAAATTTCAAATATTATCAACTTTTAAATAATAATCTAATTTTCAAATAATGTTTATATAATTTTTAATAATCTATAGCTAATTCCTGAATAATTTCTTAATAATTTTTAAATAGATATTAAAAATAACTATTAAATAATTATTAAATAATTTTAAATAGTTATTAAATTTAAATATTTATTAAATATAGTTATTAAATAAAATTTTTAAATATATAGTTAAATAAGATAATTGTTAAATAATTATTAAATAAAATAATTTTTAATATAATTTTAATATAATTATATAATTTATAATAATTAGGAGAATATAATTAATAATATTATTTGGGAAAGTAATAATATCATTAATAAAATAGATAATTTATAATATAGAAATTTATTAAGATACAATTTTTTAATATACAAGTTATAATATACAAATTTATAATACCCAAAGATACAATTTTTTAATACATGAACTTATAATATACAAATTTACATTTTATAATAATTAATTAGAGGATAATATGATAATTGAATTTTTAACAGGCCTATTTAATAGTCTTTTAGAGATATTCCAAAGTGGAGGAATAATAACATACATAATAGTTCTTATAGGAATTTATGGTTTACTAACATCAATACAAAAAATACGTTATCTTAGAAGTATAAGTAAATCTGATACTACTGAAATTATGGGAACTGTAATAGAAGCAATGAACAGAGGAGGTGCTATCGAAGCACTGAAATCAATAAGCCATTATAAAAATCCTGTTTCAAAAATTATATCTGAAGCTCTTAAAATAGGATATAAGAATAAAACTGAAGTTGAAGAAGGAATGGAACAAGTTTTCATCGTTGAATTAAGTAAAATGACAAAGGGTCTTAATACTTTAAAAACAATAATTGAACTTGCACCATTTTTAGGACTTATCGGGACAGTAATTGGTATTTGGATGACTTTTAGAACATTGGGAGTTCAGGCAAGTAGTAGTGCAATGGCAGAAGGGATATATATTGCACTTATCACAACAATAGTTGGTTTAGCTACAGCAATTATATTATTACCAATTCAAACATATATAAAAAGTCTCATATCTACAGAAATGGATAAAATAGAGTTAGCTAATAAAATGACTAATTGGAGTTATGCAGTTGCTAAAATTAAAGTTAGTGAAAATGTACCTTGTGCACTAGAAGCATTAAAAGAGGCTGAAGGAATAGTTAACACAAGGGAGATAATTGGAGATGATATTACCCAATCCAACATACAAATATCATTTAAGCCAAGTATGCTTGAAAAAAGTATAAACAATATTATATTAGAAAAATGTGATATAAAATCAGAAATAACCGAAAGTAAATTGAAACAATAAATAACTTATGAGGTATAATATGTCATTAGATATTGAAAGACATAAAGAAAAATTAAAGGATACAAGTCCTCAATTTAATCTTGTTCCATTTATTGATATTTTATTCACACTATTAATATTCTTAGTAGTTACAAGCAGTTTTAGTGGTGCAGGAATCCAAGATGCTGCAGATGGTGCTACAGGAAAACCTAATATAACTGATACAACTGGGAATTCTGAGTATTATTTAATACCAGTAGCAGGTTTAGAGAAGGTTATTGTGAATGGACAGGATATGTCCCCACTTATTAAAGATCATGCCATAGCTGTTCAGACGAAGGTTATTGATGAAGGAGAAATTAGTATAAAACCAAAAGAAAGATCTATTATTATTGTAACACCTCCAGGCATGAGTCCAGAACAAGCAGTGCGTTCTCCACAGTAAATTAGCTAAACTGAAAATTAAACAAAAAATTGAAATATATTTTATTAATAATATTAAGAATATTATTACTAATATAATTATTAATATTTATTATTAATGTTAATATTAATTTTAGTATTTTGATGTTATTATTAATGTTATTATTAATTTTATTACCAGTATTGCTTATATTACTAGCATTGTTTATATTATTAGTGTAGTTTATATTATTAGTGTTGTTTATTACTGTTATTAATATTATTAATGTTATTATCTAATTTAACAGTGAAATAGCAAAAATGAATAAAAAGAATAACAAATAAAGAAATAATAAAAAAATAAAGAGGGAATAAAATGTATTTAGGAAGAATAGTATCCGCAGGAATGAATAAAGAAGGAAATCCATTCATAGCATATAGAGTATCCAGTAGGTCTTTTCCAAATAGAATGGCGAAAAGTTTTGAAGATAAAGCAGCTATCATACCAAAAGAAGGATATGAAACAGATATATTTGAAAATGCATACATAGCTTATAATTGTGTCAAAATCGTTGATAGCATAGCTATAGTTTCTAATGGATCTCATACCGATGTTATAGCAGATAAAATATCTGTAGGAATGAATATAAAAGATGCTTTGACACTATCCTTAATGACAATGGATTATGAAAAAGATGATTATAATACTCCTAGAATAGCAGCAGTTATAAAGCCAAAAACTAATGAAAAAGAATATGAAGGTTATATTGGAATAGTAACTCATGAAAAAATATTAGTTGAGAAAATAAGTAAAAATAAAGCTTTTTTCATATCAACATACGAATGCCAATCACCTAAAGAAGTAGATTTTATAGCAAGTGATTCAGAATCTTCTGCAAAATTCATATTAGATGAAGGTGAATTTGAAAATTTTACAAATCCTGTGGCTTCTGTAGGGTCAGTGTTTGATGGAAAATGGGAAATCAAATCAATAAACTTGTGATTATTTATTAGTTATTATATTTAATTAAAATTATTAAGATATAGAATTAATAAGATATTATTAATAAAATATAGAATTAGTAAGATATTAAATATAAAAAATCAATGGTTTAAATTATGAAATTAGAACTTTTTGGATTAACAGAAATTCCTTTAGTAATAAAAGGAAATAATATTGATGAGTTAATATTATCTTCTCTTAAAAAACAAAAAAACAGCTTGAAAAATGGAGATATAATATTAATAGCAGAGACACTAATATCAAAAGCTGAAGGAAATTATATTGACTTAAAAAAAATAAATCCTAGCTCTAAAGCGAAAAAATTAGCAGAAAAAAGTAAAAAAGATCCAAAACTTGTTGAATCAATAATTAATGAATCTAAAGAAATTATAGCAGTCGGTCCTGATTTTATTATTAGTGAAACTAAACATGGATTTGTTTGTGCAAATGCAGGAATTGATGAATCCAACGTTGAAGAAGGATTAGCCACCCCAATGCCAAAAGACCCTGATAAATCAGCAAAAAAGATTTATGAATCTTTAAAAGATAAAACTGGAAAGAATATAGGGGTCATAATAACTGACACCCAAGGAAGAGCCTTTAGAAATGGAGCAGTAGGAGTAGCTATTGGTTGTATTGGGATTTCACCTCTTTGGAAGCGGGTTGGAGAAAAAGACCTTTATGGACGAGAACTTCAAACTACGGAAATAGGTGTTGCAGATGAATTAGCTGCTGCTGCATCACTTTTAATGGGTCAAGCCAACGAAGGAGTTCCAATAGTAATAATAAGAGGATTTGAAAATTTTGATAAACTAAAAAATACTCAATCAAATATAAAACCATTGATAAGAGAAAAAGAATTTGATGTATTTAGAAATTAATCATTTAAAAAGAATATTCTTATGTAATAAATTATGATTATATAATAAATTATTTTTATATAATAATTTATATTTATATAGTAATTTATGTTTATATATTAATTTATTTTTATAATTTTATAAAATAATTTATTTTTATAAAATAAGTTTATAAAGAGATCTGGAGACAATTAAATATGGGAACTGAGTTTTTAAAAATAAAAGAAGCAGATGAAGCAAAAGAAATCATAAAAAATCTTTTTGATGAACTTTATCCCCAAAAATCAATAAATATTCCTATTGAAGATAGTCATGATCAAGTTATTTTTAAAGATATTGATGCTTTAATGGATCTTCCCCCATTTAATCGCTCACTTATGGATGGATATGCTGTAAAAGCAGAAGATACATTTGGAGCTACTGATGAAGCTCCTAAAATATTAAAGTGTATTGATAGTATTGAAGCAGGTTCATTTAGTGAAAAAACGGTCAAAAATAGAGAATGCATTGAAATAAGTACAGGTGCACCTATCCCAAATGGATCAGATGCAATAGTTATGGTTGAATTTACTGACCGAGAAAATGAAAATGAAAAATATGATAATATTTATATTTTAAAAAGCGTAGCTCCAAATCAAGATGTTGCACTTCAAGGGTCTGATATTAAAAAAGATATGCTACTTTTAAAAGAAAAAACAATTATTAGTCCTGATAAAATAGGCGTTTTAGCAGGTCAAGGTATAAAAGAGGTTGAAGTGTTTAAAAAGCCTAAAATCGGAGTAATATCTACTGGAAATGAGCTTGTAATGGAAAATGAATCTATTGAATATGGTAAGATATATGATGTTAATAGCTATTCTATTAAGAATGCAGCTATATCTAATGGGGCTGAAGGTGTTTCTAAAGGAATAGTAAAAGATAATTACCATGAATTAAAAACAAAAATAGAAAATTCACTTAAAGATTCAGATATTGTTGTTTGTTCTGGTGGAACTTCAGCGGGAGTTGGAGATGTATTAAGAAATGTTTTAGAGGATATTGGAGAAGTAATTCTTCATGGAATTTCAGTAAAACCAGGAAAGCCTACAATTATTGGAAAAGTAGGGAAAAAAATTGTTATTGGACTTCCAGGAAATCCTGTATCAGCATTAATCATTTTTTATGTTTTTATAATACCAAACATTAGGAGAATAGCTGGAAAACCTGGAGAAAGTAATGCAAAAGTTAATGTTACTTTATCCAAAAGGATTCATTCACCAAAAGGAAGAATGCATTATAGTTTAGTACATATAAAAGAAGATCTTGCTTATCCTATTATAAAAGACTCTGGTGCAATTACATCTCTTGCTCATGCAGATGGATATATAAAGATTCCAAAAAATGTAGAGCTTTTAGATGAAGGGGAAAAAGTTACAGTCACACTTTTTAAATAAGATTAACAAATTAAACAAAATTAAATTAAGATAATATAAGACATCAATTATAAGATAAATTAACAATAAGGCAAATTAAATAATGAAAGATAAATCATAATAAAATATGAAAGATAAATAAGATATAAAAGATAAATAAGATATGAAAGATAAATTAAATAATGATAATATAAATTATAGTAAAATAAATTAAATATGGTGAAAAAATGGAAATAGAAGACAAAATAATTGAAGAGGAAAGATTAGCTATAATTAATTATAAAGGAAATGTTGAAGATATGGGTATACTTATTGCAAAGTTACTTTCATGGGCAGAAGCTAACAAGGTTAAGGTTGTTGGAAGTCCATTTTCTATTTATTTTACTAGTCCTCAAAACACAAAACCTGATGAAATGGTTTATGATATAGGAATTCCTGTTTCAAAAGATACTGAACTTAGTGAAGAAGGTGAAATAAAAGTAGTGGAACTTTTAGAACATAGAGTTATATCAATTATTCATAAAGGATCTTATGAAACATTAAGTGAATCTTATAAAGAAATGGTTGAATATTCAATTAAACACGATTATGATATTATTGGTTCTCCTAAAGAAATTTATATCAATAGCCCTCATGAAGTTCAAGAAGAAGAGTTACTTACTGAAATTCAATTTCCAGTCATAAAAATGTAGGTTTCCATTCAGTTTTCTATTGTTTTTGACATACTTTTTTATTTTTTCTTATTACGGAAAAAATAGTATAATTTTTCATTTGAAAATTGCTAAAAAAATTTATATAACATAAATAACAATATAGTAAACTGATGAGAGGCACATGTCTTATAGTTAGCTTATTAATTAGCTACTCACATTTTATTTTTATATATTTAAATTATGTCTGCTAGTAACATTTTATTTACTATTTTTATAATAAAATATTTTAATTTTTGATATAATAGTCTTTTTTTAATCTATAAACTTTTTGATTTGCATTGCAATAGCTTCAGATAGTTTCACTGGAACAGCATTCCCTATCATTTTATATCCATCATTAATATTATTATAATAAAAAATAAAATCATCTGGGAATGTCTGGATTCTCGCACATTCTCTTACAGAAAGTCTCCTATATGGTTTTGGTGATTCTGGGTCAAATATTCTTTTATCTTTATCAACTTTAATCATAGTATTGGCTTGTGGATGACAAGGTGCATGTCTTCCTCCTGCTTGAATTGTAAAAGATTGTTCATCCCAGTTTCTTACTCTGTTTCTTGACATATACATTGAAGAAAAATCTCCACCCATATATTCATGATTATGTATTTTTAAGTTATTATTATGTTTATTTTTATCTTTTGCAGCCAAAGGTTCTGGTAAATCACCTATAGATTCTTTTAAAGTGATTTTTTTCTTTAAAGGTTTTGGGAATGTGAATTTTTTATCAAATTCATCTCTAAAACCAATAATAATAACTCTTTTTCTATCCTGTGGCACACCATAATCACTAGCATTCAAGACTTCATATGAAACATTATACCCAATACTTTTTAAAGAATTTATAAACTTTAAGAATTCATTTTCATGAGTTCTACATATCATACCTGGAACATTTTCAGTTAAAAAAAACAAAGGCTTTTTAGCTTTGATTAAACGGAAATAATCATATAATAATTGTCCTCTAGGGTCTTTTATTCCCTTCATTCCACCTGCAAGACTCCAACTTTGACAAGGAGGTCCACCAACAAAACCTATAACATCATCAGGAACATGACCTGGTTTTATATGTTCTATGGATTTTCTATTAATTTTAATATTATGATTTTTTTCAAAGGTTTCCCAACATCCTTTCCAGTTATCATTTGCAAACACAAAGTCAAAACCTGCATTTTTAAAACCTAAATCTAAGCCTCCAGCCCCTGAAAAAAACGATGCAACTTTCATTTTATCATACCTTATCAAAACAAAATCTACTAATTTAATCTGACTTAGTGTTTTTTGTTTTTTATAATATTAATTTATAAATTAATCATATATTAATTTTTCTTATTTTTTAAAATTTACTTTGAAAGGTACAAAAACAATTAATTTTGTTTTTTACAAAGAAAACACTAACAACTTGATTTAATAATAAAAAATGATTATGTAATATCTGAAATAAAGTATAATATCGTAATATTTATTAATACTATATACTAAACAATTTATTATATATTAAAAGACTAAATTTTTGGAATTTATCAAAACTACTTAGAATTGATATTATGATTATTATTTTATTAAATATGGGTGTTTGATTATTGAATAGGGAGAAGGTTATATGGCAAATAGGAGCAATATTTTAGGAAGAGCATTTGAATATGCCTGTATAAATACATTTGAAAAAGAAATATCGAAATTTCGTCAGGTACAAGTTGAAAAAAATAGTAGTTATGAAGCTACTCGTCGTGCTTGGAATGAAACTGATGAAACTGAAAAAAAATCATTATGTTCAAGTGCATTAGCCAGTGTGAAAACTATCTTTGAATTAGAACCATTAATTATAGAAGTTGATGAAGATACTTTAGATTTAAAAATACAAAGCGACCAAGAAGGTGTGATAGGGGATGTTCGAGATGTTCTATTTATAAGAAATGGAATAGAATGGGAAATAGGACTTAGTGTAAAGCACAATCACTTTGCAGTTAAACATAGTCGACTATCAAAAAATCTTGATTTTGGAGATAAATGGTTTGGAATAAAATGTTCGAACCAATACTGGGAAGACATAGAGCCGATATTTTCTAATTTAGAAAAAGAAAAGGAATTGGGAACAAAATGGAAAGATTTACCTTCAAAATGGGATGATGTGTATGAACCATTGCTTCAAGCATTTCTTGATGAATTAAATAGAAGTTACAAAATTCACGGAAATATTATTCCATCTAAAATGGTTGAATATTTGCTTGGGCATTTTGATTTCTACAAGGTTATTGGAATTGATAGTAAGAAAGTAACCGAGATTCAAACATTTAATCTACGAGGAACACTTAATAAAAGTAGTAAACAGCAAAAACCAGAAATAACAATCCCTACTTCAAATTTACCAAGTAGGATTATTTGTGCTGATTTCAAGCCAGACCATAAAAATGTTATAGAAGTATTTTTTGATGCAGGGTGGCAATTTAAGTTTAGAATCCATAATGCATCATCTAAAGTTGAAACTAGTTTGAAATTTGATATTGAGATTATTGGTATGCCAACAACAATTATTGTAATGAAATGTAGGTGGAGATAGAATTATATGAATTTAAATTAACCCAAAAAGGAAATATTATTAAAAAATTGATTACTTTATAAATATTGAATAACTAGAGCGTTTATATTATGTTAAATGCATAAAAACTAATTAAAATAGAAAATATAGTAGATAAAGAAATATTGGAATTAAATGGTGGTGAAACAGAACTTTTTAACTAGAAAAATGCACTGAATTCTTAGAATACTTTGAAAATAAAACAAAAAAAGAATTCATAAAAATAAAAGAGATTAATTTGAAAGAAAGAATGTTCAATACTTTAAATTCATTTTCAGAAGAATATGAAAATTTTAAAGATTTTATAGAAGATACAAATTAGATATATCAAATTATTCTTGATTAATTAATGAAAATTTATATTGAAAATAAATAATTAAATAAGATATATAGTTTTAGTATAAAAAGGAAATTAAGCTCTTTATAGATTTTTGAGACAAATGCTATCAAATCTACATTCTCTACATAAAGGATTATTTTTTTTACATACTTCTACGCCATGATTCCATATAACATAATCAAAAATTCCAGGAAATTCTGGATTCATTTTTCTAGCTTGTATTATAGCTGATTCTTTATTTTCATTCTTAATAAAACCCATTCTTTTAAATATTCTTTTTAAATGAACATCAGCAGAAATATCAATAGAACTTAAATCAGATATAGGTATTTTGTAATCTCTACGAAGTATATTCACTGCCATTGTGGATATTTTCTGTCCAACACCTTCAAATTCTTGAAACCTTCTTATCAATACACAAGAATGAGGATTATCATTCCATATATTTGAAGCATTCCCCCCATATTTGTTTTTTATATCTTGAATTCCTTTATAAAAATATTTTGCGTTTCTTTTTTTGTACCTATGCAAACTTTTACCTTCAGGACCTTTTTCAAAAATACCATGATAATATTCTAAGTCTTTTTCAGCGAATAAAGAAAAGTCTTTTCCACCTAAACATGAAGCAATTTTATATGGTATTTCCCATGCTTGACTTGCTTTAATATTAGTATCCATTATTGCACCTAAAACAAATAAATGAGGATATTTTTTAAATTCTTCCATGCCTGGGGGCGCTCCTTTAATATTTTCTGGAGGAACCTTCTTTAAAAGTTCTTTGTCTTTTTCTTCACATAATTCTAATAAATATTTCTCTAGTTTTTTAGACATACTATCAATGGTTAATTTCTTTTATTTATATTTTAGTAAATATAAATGAATACTCAAAATTTAACTTCAAATGATAAAATTTTAAACATAATTTAATTCAAAATTTGGAATAATGGATATTTCATGAAAGTTGTTCTCTTAATGAGTAAGCTACATTTGATTCCTTTTCAACTAAAAAATCTAATATACATACTATTTGTTCTTTGGTTTTAGAATTCTTATAAATATCACGATTATTCAATTTAATATATCTCTCACAATACTCTTCTAAGTAGGAAATTTCTTTTTTCTCAAATTTTTCACTGCGTAAGTTACTATTCTCATTTATAATATTATTAATCCATACTATACCGTTATTATTGTATTTTCTACCCACTTTATTTAAAAATTTTACAATCGATATTAAAACGGTTTTATTATTTCCAATATTTTTAGATATATTATAAAAAAAGGTAGATTCTCTTTCTTTCAAAAGATACCAATTATCCCAATCAAAGTTATCCTCCCAATAAGACCAATCTAAAAGATAAAGCTGTATAATTTCATTGGAATAATGATTATTTAAATCAGAGCATTCTTCAATTTTATCATAAAAAATATTCCATACTTCCCAAAAATTATCATAACTTTCTATTTTATTTTCTAACGAGATAAAAGCATCAAATAAGTCTTTTGTTTCTCTTGTAATTTTGAAATTATCAATAAATGGTCGAAGAAACTCTTTTATTTTTTCTTTTTTAGGCTGATTCAGAATAAAGCTAGCTAACTTTCTCAAAAAGTTAGACCTTAGCTCATATTTTTTCTGTCCACTATCACGATAATCATGTTCATTATCAAATATGGTTTTGCTAAATATGAGTAATATTTCCTTTATAAATTTCAAATGAATTTTATTATTAGTATTATCAGGTATTGCTTGAAAAATTGTATTCATTGAAAATAAATCTAAGTTTGAAATATTAAAATAGTTTTTCAAATCAGTATTCATAAAATCCTCACCATAATCCTTAGAAAATCTTTGAATAGCTTCTGAATAAATATTTTTATATTTAGGTCTATTAAAATTTTCTTTTATCAGTTGTCCCATTATCGATTTAAATTTAGGTTGCCATTCAACATATTCAAATAAAATTTTATTACTAATTTCTGGAGAATAATTCCATAGATGATTTTTAATAATTGTTGCAATAAATTCATTAATTCCATAAAAATGTAAACCTAGTAATTCTCTTTTTTTATAGCTTAGTGTAATATCCATAGTATTAAATAAAAGGAAAACTAATAATTTAACTAATTCATCAGTTTCATCTGAAAAAAATTTAAATAAATAAGGCAATGTTTCAATTGCAGATACAATACCATCAGAAACTTGATAAAAATATGAATGGTCAAATAACCACATTATGCGCTCAATTATTAGATTTTTGCAAAATTTTATATCTTCAGAATTTAATTCATCCCCATAATATTTTATTAAAACACAACTTGCAGATATAGGAATTGAATCATTAAACAATGAAAAATTTCCATTGTTCTCTTTTAATAAGCTTAAAATTTCTTTGATTTCTTTTAAAACTAATTTAGGGTCATTATCATATTCTTTAAACTCAATTTTATCAATTTTACCATCATTTAATTTTTTTTCTGCCCATACACTTAATTTTTGATATTTAATATCTTTGTTCATATCATCTGAAGCATTTTTAGAAATTTCTTGTAAGTCCTGAGGCAATTCTGGTTCATAATAAACTGCCTCTGTACCATTGTTTAATTTCATAGGTTTAGGTTTTATGTTTTTTGGGTCAATATTTGATATAATAATTCTTAATTTATCTTTTTCTTCTTTTTCTAAATCTTTTTCTTCTAATTGTTTATAATGAAAATCAATAATTTTTTCAATTTCCGTCTTTCTTTCTTGCAATTCCTCTTCAGTTACTAGATTATTAAGATTAAAGTAATATATTATTATTAATTGTCCTAAAACAAGTTTTCTATGAGAATCTTTGCATGTATCAAGTCGTTCTTTTATAAAAATAGGGTTTGTACTCATTGATGCAATATTATAAAGTGTTTCTGCCTCTTTTTCATAGATATGACTTCTTTTTGCATCATAAGGAAACAATTCTATCGTTTTAAAAAGTATTTTTGCAATGTTGAAATATTTATTCGGATTAGATAAGACTACACTATTAACTATAGCTGTTAATGATGAGGATTTAGAACTTTTTAAAATATAAATTAAAAGATTTTCAACATCACTTTCTTTCGACTTAGCTAATTCTAGTAAAAATTTTTCTAATGCCATGTGGATTGATTGTAGTAAACTAGGAGTTGTTTTTCCACCAGTACCTCGATAAATATTCCACAATGAATCACTTATGTATTGTTTTTGCGTTTTTCCATTTAAATGAATTTCCATTGTTTTAATATCACATTTAAAGAATTCATAGAAAGGAAAGTCATTTTCTTTTTCATGTTTTTTGATATCTAATTTTTCTGAATTAACATAATGTTCTACAGTTTTGTTTGTGAAATTAATGATGAATTCAATGGTTTCTTTTGTGAAATATTTTAACAATGAAAGCATAGGGGTTTGAAAAGGGCTAGAGTATGATGGGACTGATAATTCATTTATCGAAAATTTATTGTCTATGTCTAAACTCCTTGATTTTTCATAGAAGAAAGGATTGTTATCTTTATCATACATGATGTTAAAATCAGTTGTGTTTTTATACCAGTATAAATCAGCAATTTTGAGAACATATGAAGGTAATGATTTAAAAACATTATGTGCAACAGTATTATCTTTTAATAAATTTTTACATAGATTATAATGAGGGTCTTCAAAATTTTTCCATTTATTATCTAAAACTTTTTCAAATATTTCTTTTAATTCATTTTTTATTTCAAAAGCACCTTGAAATATTATTTCAATAAGATTTTCTTTTATAGTATCATTAAATTTCTTTTTTCCTTGGATTTTTTCATAAAAATACAAAGCAATTAAAGAAGACTTTCTTGTTGTGACTCCTTTTTTGTTATTATTATTCCATTTTTTTAATATAGGCATTATTAAATCTAAATCTTTTGATTCTAACTCATTTAGGTTTTTTTCAATGAAATAAATTGTATGTTTCCATCCATCCCCTTTTGGCTTTGTAAAAAAATAATTAGAAATTGATTCTATATCCTGTATTACTTTAAAAAGTTTGCCATTGTCTATTTCTTCACATGCCATTATTAATAAGGAAGTTATTCTTTTTAACAATTTTTTTTCATCTTTAAGGATTTCATTTTCATATTTTTCAAAAAAATATTTAGAATAATCTGATAAAAGTATTGAAATGATAGTTTCATTTTTCCAAAATTCTTCAATGCTTTTATCTAAAATCACATAGTCTAAAAATGAATCAATATCATCAGGATTTTCATTTAATTGTTTAATTAGCCATTCTTTAAAAGCTTTTTGCATTGATAATGAATTTCCAATACTTTTAAAAAATTCATTGAATCTTTTAGCTCTTTCAAATTCTCGCTGAATTGTCTTTTCAAGTGCTAATTCTTCATAAATATCATGAGTTACAAAAAAAGCATCATGATTACTATCATATGCAATTATCTCCTCATTTTCAAGATTAGATAAAATATCATGATATCTCTCATTTAAATTCACTAGAAACAAATTTTCATCAGATTTTTTCTTTATAAATCTCAAGAAACATGATTCTCTTTTTCTTTTATCTTGAGTACTGTTTTCTATACCCAATATTCTTATTTTCCAAATTTTCTCTTTAAAAATCTTAATATCGTTTATTTCAGTACTTTCTTCAGTTAAAATCTGAAGATATTCGTTTAGATAAAATAATCTAGTTAAAAATTCTTTAAGTTTTTCATTATCCGGTAATTTAAATTTATAAGTCATTGATAGTTCATTTAATTTTTTTAAAGATAAATTTTGAATTATTAATTCATTAATTTTGAATCTATTTATTAGATTTAATAAGTCAGTGAAGTTATTATTTCTTGTTGTTAAGACTATTTTCCATGAATCTTTAATCATTACCTGTAAAAAATTAGTGAAGATAGAATTATTATGCAAATTTACTATTTTTTCAGCTGAATCTATAACAATTATTTTATTATTCTCTTTTTCATGTATTTTTTGAAAATCTTCAATTGAATAATTACCATATCTATTGAAAAAACCATCAACATAATCTAAATTAAATTGTGCAGTTTCAAAAATATAAAAAGGAGTATTAATTTCATTATTTAGGTCTTTTATAAGGGCAGTTTTCCCACAACCTGCTTCACCCCTTAATATTAAAATATCTGAGCTTTTTAATGAATTTTTAATATCATTTAATTCATTTTCTCTGTCAATTTTTATATCATCATTTTTAAATTTAATTTCAGTGCCTATTGAATCAACTAACATTTTATTATGTGTTTCAATTTTTTTTAAAAACTTTAATATGTCATCATTCTCAAAAAAAATATTCTTATAATACTTATTTTCAGGTTTAATTAGTTGAAATTCAATTTGACTTGTAGTTTTCCATACAATTTCGATATTAAGTTCTTTCGCAAAATTTTCAATTTCAATTTGATATTCTGGTTTTTTTCTCTCTTTTTTGGTGCTTTCACTCATGTTTCCTTTAATATAAAAAAATATTTTTGTTAATTTTCCATTTTTTTCTTTTGCTTTTTTAATAGAATCTTCTATATCAGATTTATTATCACTAACTTTAGTAGTATAATATTTTGATTGAAATCCAATAACATTATTATTATGTTCTATAGGTTCTGTTTCAATACCCACTTGATTATAGTATGCAAAAATCCCATTTTCAATATCATGTTCTAAGCAAAAAAGAATGTAGGCTAAATCTTCAAAAGCAGATGTTTCTTTGCCTTCAAATTTACTTTCAAAAATTTTCCAATCAATATTTATCATAATATCCCATATTTTATTATTTTAATATATTTCCTTTCATTTTTTAGCTATATTTATTATACATTATAGGTATTTTATCTTTATTCTTATATAATAAAAACTAATAAGCATAAAAATTTATTACATATATTCCAAACTTTTTTCCCAAGTTTTGTTGTTTTATAAAATCGTCCTTGTTTATAATCTTTTTTTAATCATACAACTAATCTTTTTTACTTTTTAATCCTCTTAAAGGTCTATTAACATCATCTATTTTTAATCAGGTTTAGATATTTTGATGAATGATTCACTTCTACAATTTACTATTTTAACATAGATATGACTTATATTGAGCTAAAAAAGAAATTTAATAATTAACTCTCAAGTTTTTCAACAACTTTCAATCCTAAATCTGTAATTTGATACAATCTGCCTTGTGATTTCTCAGGATTTAAAACAATTACCAGTCCTTTTTGTTTTAGTCCAGTTAATGCTCTTGAAATATGTGAAGTAGATATATTTGTATTTTTAGCTATTCTTGAAGGTATTTTTTCAGAATTTTTAAGCTCTTTAAGTGTTATTTCTCTGTAAGGACTCATTTGTACATAGCTTAACGCTTCAATTAATTCTTCTTTCATATATATTTAAGTGTTTATTAACATTAAAAATTATCGTTACTAATCATGCTTTTATATATCTTTCATAATATACCAATCTTTAAAAATCTTTAAATAATATATTACCTAATATAGTTTTAAAAAACTTTTCAACTATAAAATCTACAGAAAAATTTCAGAGGTAAAAATATGGAGAAAAATAAAAAAATTATTTTGGGAATATGTATTATAATTGTTATTATTGTTATTATAGCAGTTATAGCTATTGTAAATTATAATAATGAAATACAAGGAAAGTATATTATGGAAGATAGTTTTGCTGAAGAACTATTTGTAAATGGGGAAAAAATATACACACTTACTAGTATAAACAATATGAATATAACTGATATTAAAAATTGGCTTAACAATAATAGTATCTATACAGAAAATAGTATGGAATCACCTAGTTATTATATGCTATTTAGCCCTACAACTGGAGAATTTTATATAATTGAAAAATCAACAGGAATATTATCTCATAGTGTTAATAAACAACTTGCAGTACAAATAATGCAAGAAGTTAAACAAATACAAGACTCTCAAGAAAAAACACATGAAATTAATACTAATGATAGTAATGAAACAGCATATATATGAGATGTTTAATATGAATAGCGGATGGATTGTAATTGGAATAGCTATTATAGCTATTGTTGGAGTAATTGGTATTTCTTATTTAAATTATGAAATGAATACCATTACTTCTGATGAAATAAATGAAGAATTAAATAATTCAAATTTAAATGAATATAATAATACTACAAAAAAAGAATTTGTAGAAAAAATGCAAGATTTTCAAGAAGATAATGAAAGATATGCTAATGAAAATCAAATACCTGATTATATAGGGGATGTTTAATTTGAATAAAAAAATTATTTTAGGAATTATAATAGCTATTATAGCTATTATTGGAGTAGTAGCTATTTTAGGAAGTAATACTAGTGAAAGCAATATTCAAGATGATATTGTAGGTCAAGGAAATCCAAGCTGTGATTGGAGTGAACAAGATACTGGAATTAAAGTTGAAAAGTGGGCGACAGTTTTTCAATGGTTTGAATCTAAAAGTGGTACAGAATATAAAGATGTTAAGATAAAAGTAGATTTATACAAAAATGATAAAATAATAGCATCAAAAAATACAGTCATATCCTCATTAAAAGAACCACAAAATATATTTGTAACAATTGATGTAAATGAAGAACCAGATTATGCTAAAACAACAGTAATAAATGCAACTCCAGTTAGTAAATAAAGTTTATGGTAGTGATTAAATATGAATAAAAAGAAAATAATTTTAATAATTTTAGCTGTTATTGTTGGATTGTTTATACTTTCAACAGTATTATGGTCTATAACTGGTGATATGCGAGATAATGGTGGAAATGGTGAATTAACTGATGAAGAAAAAGATTATTTGCATAATTATAATTTATCTGATGTTGGGAATCAAAAAGATGAAAATAATACAACATTAGAAGAAAAAGTTAATAAAAAACGCCAAGAAATTGGAGCAGATACAGATTTTAACGGGAATAAAGTTTAAATGACAAAAAATGCCAACATTATATGAACTTGTAATTTTGTATAAGTTTCCTATAATTCAACTTGAAGAAAAATACTAATCAATTATGTAAATTTTTATTTGAATTCATTATTCTATCTTCATAAATTTTTATTGGATATTCTATAATGTTTTTATAATCTTTGGAATCAATGTATTTTTTGTATAATTCTAAAATAGATGTTTTTTCAAATTCTTCATATATTGCTTTGTTAAATTCTATTTTTTCTTTTATTTCATTTTTATGAAGTTTTTCAGGATTTAGTAGGTCAAAACAATTCTGTCTAAATCTCATTAATGTTGGATATGCATTCAAAAGATATGACATGTTCATTGAATCTTCAAATATTTCTAATGATTTTCTATATGTAAGTTCATTAATATCTAGTGGATAAAGTGTTATTTTATTTTCATACGCTATATTTAATGTGTTAGAGAAGTTTTTTTCAAGTTTTTTAAACTTTTTGAGGTTCTGTTCTTCAAAAACTGTATTTAACATATTTTCCCATAAGTTGTTGAATAAAATTCTACTTTGTTTAGGAGTTAAATCTTTAATAATCTCTTCAATTTCGTTATTTATGTTATTTGGTGTTTTTTCAAATCTTTTCATATTATATTTCTCCATTTTATTAGTTTTCAAAGTATTTCATCATTTCATCAAGTTCTTTTTGTTCTCTTTCTATTAGATAATTAGGTAATGGTTTTTGGATAGCTTCTTTTATTTCTTTAATTTCTTCTTGCATTTCATCAAGTTCTTTTTGTTTTAAAATATCATTCATGGTTTTAGCTATTTGATTAAGTACTTTGTATTGTTGTATTCTAATTTTTTCTTTTTCATTATCTTTTATTCTTCCATTAATTAATTTATTTTTAAGAGTGTTATATGAAGTTTTTAATTCTTCTAAGATATTTTCTCTTGTAATTTCCTTAATATATTCATTATTTTTGCTCATATAGTTCACCAATTAAAAAAAATTATTTTTAAAATATTTGTAGACACTTCATTTCATTGTTTAAAGTTCACTGCATTGATTTTTTAGTTTTTTAAATGTATTTTATTGGAATGTTACAAATAAGTTATAAAATGTCCCAGTTTTGACATGAAAAATCCCACTTGATAATCCATATAAGAGCTTGTTTTTAGAAAATAAACATTATTTGAAGTTTTTCAATAATATTCATTTTAGAATAGATAGTAGGTAAAAAAATAATTAAAAAAATTAATCTTTTTATTTTTTTATTACTTCTATTAATATATTATTAATAATTATAATATAATGAATATATATTCTTATTTTTGAATTTTAAGTGTTATTTAGTGTTTTCGCTCGGGACATTTAATTGTTAATTTGGGATAATTCTCATTATAATTGAGACATTCAAGTATTATTCTGGGATTTTTTAGATATTTTTTGAGATTTTTTGAGTTCATCATCCCATTTTTTTCCAATTTCTTCAATTTGAATTTCATTGATTTCGTACTGTTTCAAGTGTTTTTTAGCATTTATTAAGTCTTTTTCAGAAATTACATAGTTTTCAACGATTTGTTTGATTTCATTTTCATTTAAATAGTAAACATTTTGTTTTCCATGTTTTTCTGGAAGTTTTTCTAAAAAGCCCCTTTCTTCTAAGTTATTGAACACTTTTTCCATATTTTCAATATCTTTAATAGATTTGTGATTTTTAAAGATTCTTTTTACATTACTACTTGTGAAAAAATGAATATTATTAAGATTATTATCCTTTCGAGTAATATTTAATCCATTTTCATTCATTAAATCTTCAATGGCTCTTTTATTTCTTTCATCAATTTTTTCACGATGTTCATACCCATATGGATTTACCTCAGTATCATATTGTTTACATTTGCCTTTAAAGATTTTTTCTGCATTTTCAACTGTGATTGGAACAATTTCCTTTTTCAGTTTCATTATTAAATTTTTTTCATATGGTTTTAATCCTGCATTATTAGAAACTAATTCAATAAATTTTGTAATTTGTTCTAAGTTTGGAACTAAAAATATTAAATTTTCATTATCTATTTCAATACAATTATCGTAGTTTAATACTAAATACACTTTGAACATTTGATTTAAATAATTCTGCTGTCTAGTGTCTGTTTCACTGTTTTTAGCAATATTTGATATAGAACTTAAAAAAGGATTTAAAACCTCAGTTTTTTCATATTTTTTGTTGATTTTACAAATAATAGATTTTAAATATTGTTTGAATAATTTTAATTCTTTACTTGTTTTATAAAATTGATTATATTTGTAATTACCTTTAGTCATGAGTAGTTCTTTAAATTCAATTTTTCCATTTTTATGATTTCGATTTGGTGTTATATTTAATGTTCTACTGTTTATTTGAGATTCATTTGATTCCGTATTGACTGTTCCGAATAAAGCACCTACTTTTCCTTTTAGTATTATTTTAATAGTGTATTCATAATTTTTTCCGCCTTTTTTCTCTCTAATATATTTATTTTCAGTTATGAGAATTTTTACAATATTGAAAATTGGTTTAAATTTCTCATATTGTTTATTATCTCCTAAGTCTCCAAAAGATATTAATAATCTATCAAAATAATAAGGATTATCTATCCCTTTATCCAAAAAACTTGCTTCTGTAATATCATTAACATCATATACAAATTCTTCTGGAATAAAACATTTTAAAACTCTTTTAATAATATAACTCTTCCCAGTATCCGCCATTCCATGAATTTCTATCATTAAACCTTCCAATCCTAAAATTATTACCATACAGGCTAAAAATATAAAAGCAATATTTTTGTTTTCATTTAAGATTAAATATTGACTTTTATCTTGAATATAATCTATAATATTTCCACCATAATCCTTTTTTAAAATTTCTTCAAATTTTTCAGCATTTTCTTCGTTGTATTTAGGAAATAATTTTTGTTTTCGAAATGTTTCATTTTGTTCTTTTTTCATCTTTTCTTTCAAACTTTTGACATTATTTTTTAATATTAAATAATTATTTTCCAATAAATCCTGAATTTCGTTTTTATTAATCATATTTTTGATTTTATGCAATTGCCCATCAAATTCAGCTTTTTTAATAGAAGTTTCGAATTTTATTGTTTCATATAATTTTTTATATAGAATTGCTTTTTCTTGAGTTATGAATTCATTGTATGATAATTCACTGCCAATTTGACTATTATTTTCATTTAGAATATTATAACTATATTTTTTATTAATTTTTTTATAATTCCTAGTTATTTTTAAATAATAAGATTCTAATTTATTTTCAAAAGGTATTAATATAGAACTTCCTCTTTTGTCATTAGAAATTTTCCATTGCAATGATTTCAATTCAACATTTAAATCTTGAAATGACTTTTTATTTTGGAGTTTTTTATCCATTATAAAACCTCTTTCAAAATAAGATAATTATATATGTTATTAAGTAGATAGTTAATATTGCTAGAGAAAGTTAGAGATGTTTTTCGCATCTCTTCTTTCATATTAACTGTTTTTCCTATTAACTCCATCATGATTATTTTTATTTTATTAATTAACATATTTACACACCTAATTATTTTTATCAATGAAAAATACGTTATTTTGTTTTCTTACAATTTCTTCAATTTTATCTAAGATTCTTAGGTCTTTTTGAATTTTTTTCAATTGTTTTACATCTAATAAATAACCATCAAAGTCAGCTGATTCTCCTTTCGATATTTTTTTGAACATTAATAACACTCCTTAATAATTCCAAGAACCTAACTCTTGAAAAATAGCTCTTTGAATTTTTATAAGAAAATTAATAGTCTCAGTATCTGTTAAAAATTCATTATACATTTTGATATTTTGAAAATCAGTATACTGTTCATCAGTTAGGGTAACAACAATTAAATTCTCATCAAAATTCAATAATCTGTGTTGTTCAATCAAGTATCTAAGACTTTCTGAGTTGTTTTTAAAATTAAGTTTTGCTTTAATTTTTTTAAGATACTTATCTTGTTTATCTGTAATTTTACTTGATACAATTTTATTTAATTTTATATTAGATTTTTTGTTTCTAAACATTTTACTCACTTATCCTATCAAAAAAAGAGCATATAAATAATAGAACAAAAGTAATAAAAGATTTTAAATATTGTTATGGAAATAATATTTAATAGAGCTTTTTTAAGTTCTACATTTGTATATTGAATAGTCATTCATTTTGCTATAATTTTGGAGAATTATTTAGTGTCAAATGTAATGACTATTTCTATACTCTTTTTCTAATTATTTTTTGATGTTTAATTTTTTAAAATATCTTAAACATCATTTTAGATTTTGTTTAGTAAGCTTATAAAGAGGGAGAAATTGTATAGATGTTTGTCTATACTTTTTTTAAAATAGTGATAATAAATTTAGTAAAATTAATAATTTAATTGAAAATTATTTTAAAAATATATTTTCAACTAATAAAAAAAAGAAATATCTATATGTTAAAAAATTATTAAACCTAATTTTCAAAAAATTAAGATTCTTTATTTTCTAATGCAGTAACTACATTAATATATTTGTCTAGTTGCTTTTCATATTCTTTATTTTTTTCCATTAATTCATCTATCATAACTTGAAGTGTAAAAATAAAACTATTATGTATAGCTATTGAATCAGTTTTTATGTTGCTGTGATTAATAGGGTCTTTTTTATATTTTTCAAATTCTGGGAATTTTTCATATATTAATTTTACATGTTCTGATTTTTCAATTTCATCAAATGCTTCGTTAAAACTAATAATATGGGCTGTTATTTCATTACGATTTACATAAATTGCTGATTTAAAATCATTATATGTTCTTTCAGGAAGGGATACATTAATAATAACAGGATAAATCGCTAATGGTGTATCTACAATGCTAATTCCTTTATGTCTATTTTCTTTTCCTTCATAACAATAAGATTCTCCATCCCATATGTCTAAATAGTTATTAAATTTAACAGTCCCTATATTATCTGTCTGTCTATATCTTAATGCATCTCTTAACATTTTTTTTTCATCTTCATGTATTTCATTGTTTTGTGATATTCTATTTAGTTCCTCTAAAAGGTTAGTTTCATAGACAGCAGGTACTGGTATTTTTATATTTAATTCTTTTATTTGCATAGCTTTATCTTTGATAATATCCTTCATGGTTTTCTCAATTAAGTCTATTTGATTTTTTCCTGTTAAGTTACAATAAGATTTAAAGTCTTCAAGTAATTCATGTTCTACTTTAAAACCAGCTGGTTTTTTATTTTTTTTAGTATTCATTATATCCTCACTTTTTAATTAAATTATTTTCTATCATTTAATAATTCCATAATTTTTCTATTTTGTTCTTCTTGAATAGCTAATCTCTCTTCTAGTTCTTTTTGTTTCATATCTTTGGTTTCTACTTGTTTTTCTAGCTTTCTCAATTTTATTAAGTCTTCATGTTTGATATCATGAACTTTTGTGTCCCTAATACTTAAAAATGGTATTAGTTTTGTATAAAATCTTTTCATAACTTCCGTATTGACTTCATTATAAGCATCATGAACACTTGATTTGTTAGAATGTCCAGATAATAGATTAACTTTGTTTATATCTGATGAATTATGATTACAAGTAGTGATAAAGAATTTACGCATAGCATGAGGGTGGAAAAAGCGTTTACCTTCATTGTTTCTGAAAAATACCCTATCATTAATTCTTCTAAAAATATGAATAATTGCAAAATTACTTATAGGTTTACCATTGTCAAAACCAAAAAGATAGCTATCTTCATCCAAATTTTTCCTTGTTTTTAAATATTCAAATAAGTAACCAGTTGCTTCAGGAGTATTAAAAGTAACACAAATATTAGCTTTTTTGATAGTTTTTAGTGGTGTGAAATACCATACAGGTACTAAATTATTTGTTTTTTGCGCTAATAAGTCCATTAATGTTCCATCATGATAATTTTTTGTAGCTTCTAGCAAATCAGATATTTTAAAGTCTATAACATCACTTGTTCTTATTCCTGTTGTTGCCATGAAAAGGATTATTGCTTTATCTCTTATGTTGTTAGTTCCATCAACACCTTTTTTAATATCTTTAATTGCCGGTATATCGCCTTCCTTTATTAGTGGTTTAGATTGGTCCAATTGTATGTTTTTAGGTAGTTGTATATTGTATTCATTATAGAACGACCTCAATGTTTTCAGGTAGCTATCTATTGTGTTTATTGTTAATTTTTTATTTTTTAAAAATTCGTAATATTGATAGATATATTGTGTTACTTTTCTATCTTCTATATCTGGAAAAATTATTTTATTGTCCTTTATAAATGGTTGTTCTTCTTCTTTGGCTTCTTTTAATAATTCTGTTGGTGTTAATCCTGTTATTGTGCAAATATCTGTTAATACTATTTTATATATATTCAATCGAGATTTTGATAAGTTCTTTCTTATTACTATTTGTTTGATTTTCGGGTCTTCCTCAATTTTCATAGTATAATATATGTAATTTCTACTATAAAAACTGAACGGGAACGGTCAGTTTCCAGTCATAAAGATGTGAGTTTTTCTCAGCTTTTATCATTTTAAATTATAATTACTATTATTTTTATTATTTTCATTATTATTGTATTTATTAATATTTTTAATAACAGTATTGTATTTATCACTATTTTTAATATTATTGTGTTATTACAATTTTTATTAGACATTAATATCTATTTAATCATTTTATTTTAATATTTTTATTTTAACTTTTTATTTTAGCTTTTTCATTTATAAAGCCTTGACACATTTATATAAAAAGAAAAATAATGAAATTAAAATATTAAAAGTTTAAAATATAAACAGTATAATTTAAATACATAGCTATAGTGACCCATATTATATAAGGTATTAATAATATTCCTGCTAATTTATATACTCTATAAAAAACAATGATGTTTAGAAGTATAAATAACCATAATAAAATAATGATCCCAAGACCACCATTTAAAGAGTGAAATCCAAAGAAAACTATAGACCATAGTAAATTTAAACCCAACTGTACAGCAAAAACATATAATGCTATTTTAACTTTTTTATCTTTAATTCCATCTTTCCAAACAAAAAATAGGCCAATACTCATTAAAATATAAAGAATATTCCACACAATTGGAAAAACCCAGCCTGCAGGTGTCCAACTTGGTTTTGCAAGAGAAGCATACCATGTAGATATTTCAGGATATGTGACAAAAGATCCTATTAGCGCAATTATATAAACAATTAATAACGAAATTCCCAACTTAATAATATCTTCTTTTTTGAAATTTTCCATTATAACAGCCCCTATAAAAATATTAAAGATTATATTGAAAATGATACTGAAAATAATACCAAATATTATATTATATTAAATATGAATTAATATCAAGTTAAATATTAAATTAAATATTAATCTAAATAATAAACTAGATAATAATTTACGAAAATCTTAATATTTTAAAAATATTTTTTTATATATATTATGTGTATAAAAATATATAAATATTATGTAAAATGTAATAAAAATAATTTAAAATACTATTATTAATATGAAAGTTAGTATATAAAAAAATAGTGGGAACATTCTAAAGTTAAATAATTAAATAAATAATTGATATTTAAAGAAAACTGTTAAAGAAAGAATAAGATAATATATTAAATATAAATATTAATATGGAATATATAATTATATTATGAAAACAATGAATACAAAAGAAATGATTATAGACTCTGTAAAATACTCTCTAAACGGAAAAAAAGATTTCATTTTTTTTGGATTTCTTCTATGGTCTATAAGTTTTATTATATATATTACTAATGAATATTCAATATTAGGTATTCTATTGTTTATCCCAATATCAATTTTTCTATTTATAGAAGGAGGGTATATTGCTACAATAATTGAAAGTACTTTATTTGGTTCAGATACTCATCCTGAATTCAAAAATATCAAAGATTTAATCTGGAGAGGAATAAAAGAACTTTTAATATTGCTAGTTTATTCCACAATACCAATTATAGTATTAATAATAGCAATTTTTGAAATTATAATAT